>JBIKMD010001115.1:0-2604 GCA_044359465.1 Myxococcota bacterium | reverse complement strand
AAGCACTGCACACGACAATGCCAGTTCCGTCTTCGCAAGTGCCGCCCCCACACGGGAGACCGTCGCTGCAGCGCTCGTCGAGCACGCACGCACCGCCGTCTTGGTGAAAGCCGGGATAACACTGCGCGCAGGTCTGGCCCGCGTAGCCATCATCGCAAGGACAAGTGACGACGCCGCCCGACACCACACATTGAGAATTCAAAGGACACGCGCTGGGTCCGCAGGTCTCATCAATGACGCAGGCGCCATTGTTGTTGCGGTGGTGGTCAGCAGCGCAGCGCTCGCAGCCGACTCCCGCGTATTCGCTGGGGCAAGTGCACACAGCGATCCCTGTGGCGGCAGAACACACACCTACGCTCGAACAAGTGAGAGGCTCGCATCGCTCGTCGCGCACGCAAGTGTCGCCAACCGCGTGATAGCCGGGGTAACAGGAAGCGCAGCTCGCGCCTTGGTACCCGGCGTTACACACGCATCTGGTATTGCCAGTGCTATCGTCACAGGTGCCGTACGTGCCGCAAGTAGACTCGGTGCACGCGCTGCAGCCAGGACCTGCGCAGGTGCAGACGACGACGCCGCCAGTGTCATCGCAAGTGAAGCCAGGCGCGCAGCTACCGGCGTTGCACTGCTGCGGCGGCTCGCAGGTGAAGGCTCCGTTCGGCACCGCTGCGTCTACAGGTACTGCGAGATACGGGCCGTAACACGTGGCGCAACGCGCACCTTCATAACCCGCGTCGCAGGTGCACACAGCACGGCCGTCTTGTTCCGCGCAGGTGCCATGCACACAAGTGTCCTCGGCGCACGTAGTGTCGACTGCGCAGCTTTCGCCTTCGCGATGAAAGCCCGCAGCGCAACGCTCGCACACGGCGCCTTCATAGCCCGTGTCGCATGCGCAAATCGGCGTGCTTGTTTGGCTCGTACACTCGCCGCGATTCGAACAGTAACTCGCTGGACAAGGCTCGGTAGGCGCAGTGCAGGCCGCAAGCGCGCAAAGAACAAGGGTCTTGATAGTCCGCATGATCATGGACACGTCTCGCCATAAGTGTTGCTGGGCACGCTGCAGAGGCAGACGTTTGCATCAATGAGGTCGACACACTGCCCGGCGCCGCACGCTGAGTTCACGCAGTCATCGATGTTGGTTTCACAATGTGCGCCGCTAAACCCAGCGTCGCAGGCGGTGCAGACAGCCACACCATTTTGCACTTCGCAGGTTCCGTGAAAGCGGCAGGTCTCTGGCAAACAAGCGGTGTCGAGCGTGCAAGGAAGATCTGGCGCGGGCCGATGATAACCGGGAGCGCACGACGCGCAGGTCTCACCAGCAAAGCCCGTGGCACAGTCGCAAACGGCGCTTCCTCGTTCGACACGGCAGGTCCCGTCCGTGGTACAAGGACTCACGGCGCAGCTTTCATCAGCCACACAAGCAAAGCTTGGGTCGCGGTGGAAGCCAACTGAGCAAGCCTCGCAGCGATCACCAGAGTAACCCACGGGACAAGAACACTCGGCAACGCTGGCGTTTAGCGTGCAAGTTCCGACAAAGGAACAGCTCGAGGCGTTGCAGCTATCGCCGAGCGCGCAGCTTTGATCTGCTTGACGCGCGTAACCTGGGTAACAGTCAGCGCACGTCGCTCCGCCGTAACCTTGGTCGCATAAACAACGCACGATGCCGCCGAAGTCCGTGCAAACGCCTTTGTCATTACAAGGATTGTTGGTCGCACAAGTGTCGTTGGTTTGTTCGCAATACGCGCCGCTGCGCCCGCTCGCACACACGCAGCTCACACGGCCTGAGGTCTCGCTGCAGGTGCCATTCCCTGCGCAGGTGCTCGGCCTGCAATCTTCATCGAGCGCGCAGGTGCCTTCGCCCTCGCTATGGTAGCCAGCACGGCAAGCGCTGCAATCGGCGCCGCTGTAGCCGAGTGCGCACTGGCACTGAGCACGCCCTTCAAACAACTCGCACTCACCGTGCACGCCGCACTGCCCGGGAATGCATACTTCATCAGCAACGCAAGCGTCGGTGCTGTCGCGATGAAAACCCTCTGCGCAGCGCGAGCAGACTACGCCGTCGTACCCAGGCGCGCAGGCACACACCGGAGCTTCGTCAACCACGCTGCAATCGCCGTGATCTGAACACGCGGACGCAGGACACTCCGTGGATTGGCAAGCGGGAAGAAAAAACGGCAAAAATAAAGCGGGGAGGAACCCCGCGCGCGTCGACATCGACCAATCCTTTCGAGACATGGCGCTGGCTTGAGAACGTTGAACTTGCATGTTTCCAGGCAAACATCCCAGGCGCCAGTGAGAGTGCTGGCTTGAACTTCACGACCAGTTTTTCCGGTATCGTATGAACGAGGCCGAGCTCATCGTCCGATGCAAAAACGGCCAAATGTCACAGTAAGTCGCGAAGTCGCGAAGGAACAAACCAGGCTGAATTCGAATTTCGAGACAGGCAGTACTACTTCTCTGTTAGTCATGTCCGAGACGCTCTCACTGCTTTTTGGATTGTGCGTGAAGAAACGAGAGCGAGCGGAGTCTTCGCACGCGACTCCGCTTTGCTTCCGCTCGAACGCAGGCGTTGCTGAGACGACCTTGGTTGCCTCGCTGATATGACGT
>JBIKMD010000077.1:0-9331 GCA_044359465.1 Myxococcota bacterium | reverse complement strand
ACACTCATTCGCTGGAACTACCGTGGGCACGGCAAGAGCAGCACACCCTCTGATCTGCGCGCACTGCGCATGTCCGATGTAAGAAATGATTTACACGCACTCGTTGGGCATTTGAACATCGAGCAAGCGACGTTCATCGGACACTCGATGGGCGTGCAGGTTGTGCTCGACTACTACGTGCACCATCGCGAGAAGGTGGCCGGGCTGGTCACTGTGTGCGGCTCGTACGGCACGCCGCTCAAGACCTTTCATGATGCCAGCGTGGCGGATAAGATTTTTCCGTATTTGCTGGGCGCGGCCAAGGCGTTTCCAAAAGGTTTGCAGACGGTTTGGGGGCTCGCGCTCAAGGGCTCGCTTGCGTACGAGATCGCGGTGCGGACGGAAGTGAACGGGGACTTTCTTCTGAAAGAAGATTTCATGCCGTACTTCGAGCATCTGCGCGTGATGGATCCGATGGTGTTCTTCACCATGCTGAACGAGCTGAACTCGCACGACGTGTACGAGCACTTGCACGAGATTGAAGTGCCTACGCTCGTGGTGGCGGCGGAGCGGGATACGTTTACGCCGGCGTGGTTGTCTAAGAAGATGTGTGAGCGGATCCCGAAGGCGGAGCTTTTGTTCATTACTGGCGGCTCGCATAGTGCGCCAATTGAGTTTCCGGAGTTGCTCAACTTGCGGATTGAGAAGTTTCTCCGCGAGCGGGTTTGAGGTTCGGTTGAGTGCCGCCCGGCAACACGCTCCTGGCATTCGACTTGTTGTTTTCAGAACGGCGCTTTTGGCTAGTTTGGTTTTCCGACTGCGAACGAAGGTTTTGGGCGTCGCTACGTTGCCAAGCGACACCGCACGCTCAGGCTACACGCTGATCCCGTGGTTCGCGTATTGAAAACAAGCGTGAGTCAGCCCCGGTAGTGGATGTTGAAAGTCGTTTGCAGCGAACTGCCCTGCACCACGTTTTCGTGAGCCACGCTCAGCTCGGAAGCGCCTGCGAGCAGCAAGAGCTTCTCCATGAACGCCTCAACGAGCACAGGCCACATTGGATGCGTTTCATTGCTGCGCATGTGCACGACCAGGTGGCGCACGCTTTGCGCCGTCCCCTTGTCTTCGACGCGCAGCTCGCTTCCGCGCGCATAGGTCTCTAGCACCTTCGTCGCACGAGACACGACGAGGCTCGGCGAGACGAAATTGCGCATGAAAAATTTATAGATGCCGTTGAAGTCGCGTTCGCAAACTTCGTGCATCAGCGCCCTGAAAGAAGCGTCGCCGAGCTGCTTGCGCACGGTTTCTTGAAACGGAAACCACACGGCGCCTTCAATCCACTCCACGGCGAGGATGTTGCGCGCAAGCAGCTTGCGCGAGTTCTCAGGCAGCGCCGCTTCCAGCTGAGCGAATTTCTCTGCGCTCAGCCTTTCACGCAGCAGAGCGATGTTGTTGACGATGCTCGCGGCTTTCAGTTGCATGAAATAAAGTGCCTCATTCGCAGAAATCCGCAACAGCGCGCGCTCGAGGGCTCGCTTGCGTACGCGCTCGCAGTGCGGATGGAAGTGACCGGGGACTTTCTTCTGAAAGAAGATTTCATGCCGTCACCACGTTGAACGAACAAGCCGAGCTTGATCTGGCGATGGTCCACGAAACTGGTCATGCCTTGTCGCAGCGGCTTTCGGGCTCGATCAGCGTCGGCGAAGTGCCCGAAACAAACAGCGGCTGGGCGGGTTGGCTACACGCCGCAGAGCAAGACGGGCGTGTGCCGTCGGGTTATGCGCGGTGACCGATAAGATCCTGGCTCAGCGCGCTCAGCTCGCGCGCCTCCTCCGAGTTGCCTGCCGCTTTCGGTGCGCCGGACGGCACCCTGCGCGCGCAAGTGCTAGAGCGCCGAAAGCGTGACGGTGATCTCTCCGCCATCGCCGTCATGCGTGCCTTCCACAGCGATGATGTAGTCGAAGGTTCCCGTGAGCGCGCCCGAAGTGAGCGACGGCGTGCCGTCCGAGAGCGTGCCTTGGTTCACCTCGCTCCCGCAGAAGTGGCTCCAGAAGCTGTGCGATCCAGCGCATGCTTGATAGGTGAAGACCTGCGCATCGACCGAGCTGCCGCCGCTGCGCGCCACTTGTGCGGTGAACCCTGCGCCGCCAATGCCGGTCACGCGGAAGAACAAACGCGACGCCTGCGCCGCCAGCGTTCTCGTCGTGGTCGATGGAATTGCCAGCGCCTCGTCGATGGGAACCTGCCGCAGGCTCACTTCCACGGCACCAGACACGGCCGTCGCGCCCAGCGCTGGGATGACCATGACGCTCATTCCGCCGTTTCCGTCCGTGCGCGCCATCGCGCCCACCCACTGGCGGCTTCCCTCTGGCACATTGCCGACGAGGTTCAGGTTGATGTCCCCAATCGTGTCTGTACTCTGCACGAGCACTGCGTTGGCAATGCCTGTCTGCGCGCCAAGATAACGCGCACGCACGTACACGTACCGGAGCTGCGTAGGAGCCGCCCAAAAACGTGAGTCGAAGTCCCACGGTCCGCGAATGGTAGTCACGAAGTCATCGTTCTCGGTGATGGGCGCGTTCGGAACGCTGACCCATTTGATGTCGTATGGGCCCGTCGGCGCAGTGTTATTCGCGTAGATCTCGGCGCTCACGCTCCCGGTATTCGCGCGTACGCCGTAACGATGCCCGCTCGAGCTGATGATGTTGATGCCGCCGAGGTCGAAGTTGGCGACAGGGGTCCCAAGCGCTGGCGCGCTAATGCTGAAGCGCGACGCGCTGCCACCAGCCAGCGTGGCCGAATAGTAGTCACGCTCACCCACATGATCGATTTCGCCGGTGAAGCTGTAAACGTTGTCTGTGAAGGTAACTGGCACCGGCGGCTCGATGCTCGCGAGCCCCACGTTGATCGCGCCCGCTTGAAACGAGTATGCGCCGACGAACCAGGTGCCCGAGCTTGTAGGAATGCCGAAGATGTCGTTATCGAACTCGGTGCCGTCCGGCTCGTAGAGATACCGCGCTAGGCTGAACCCTCCCGGTCCAACATGGCTAAGGCCGATGCGCTGACCAGCGACGACTGGAAACGAATACCACAGCCCTTCGAGCGCGACGGTGGTCGAAGGCAGAAGAGCTCCGTCTGCTTCGATGGGCAAGACAGGCTTGACGCTACTGACATGCGACTGCGGCGAGCTTGGGTTGCGCACTTCGAACCAATAGTCACCGGATGTAGGCTGCACGACGATTGGTTTGATCTCGGTGAGACTGTTCGTGCCGTAGTCGCGCGTCCACGCGAGCGGCACGCCCTGAATCAGCACTGCGCGCTCGCTGCGATTGTTCAAGATGCCGAGCTGTTGCGGCGTGAGCGTAGTGAAATGGTAGTAGCGCGTGGTGTTCGCCGGAATGGTCTCGCTGACGACGAGTGGGAACGTCGCTTCAGTCACGGTGAAGTTGGCGATCGCGCTGACGTCGAGCGTGAAGTTGGGGCTGGACGCACTCGGCGCACGCAAGTCGATGGAGATAGTGCCGTTTTCCACGCTCGGAATGACCGTGAAGACGCGCGTGCCACCCGACGTGGCGTACACTTCCGGCGTGACGTTTCCTGAAAGTGGCTCGCGAAGACGCACCCACACGCCTCCCGCCGCGACCGAGACGCTATAACCCACGCCTTTGACACCTGCGAAAGTGAAGGTTTTCGTGCTCATCATGGGCACCGAGTCGCTAATCGTCGCGGGCAGCGTGAGGTTCGCTCCACCACCCGGAGTGAACTCGAGCGCGCTGATCTCGTAAGCACCGGGTGCGCCGGTGAAGCTGATGTCTAGATCGACCGTGCCACTCGAATCGTAGGTGTACAAACACTCACGCTCGGCGGGCCCGAAGGTGTTCGCACATAAAGTCGTGCCGCCGCGCGACACGGTGAAAGTCCCGACGAGGTTCGACCCGAGCGACGGCACAAGGCTCAACTGGGCTTGCGCGCCGGAGGTGCCGGTCACCGCGTACTTGTCGAGCTCCGTATCCGCGGAAACGGACACGGTCTCCGAAAATGGCAGCGCCTTGGTCACCCGTTGATCGCCCGGGTTATTGTCGACCGCTGCGACGGGAATGACCAACTCGCCCACAAAGCCGTTCTCGAGGTTCACGGTGATCTGACCTTGGTACTCGCCGCCAAGCGCGGAGCCAAATAGGGTGAACGCGCGCCCGGCCGGAATGAGCAGCGGCGCGCCCGCGCCTTGAATCTCCGTGGAGACGACGTAAACGGGCCCGCCATAATCAGCGCGGCGCGCGTCGCCGAAGTTGCCGCCGACGGTGCACGCGCCCGCTTCGACAGCGTCGATCTTGGCTTGAACGTCCGTCACGTCGACGACGCGGCACTTGGTGTCTGGTTCGGCGCTATCGCCAAGGAAGTCATCGCAATTCCACCACGAGAAGTGGCCGACGCGTCCGCGCAGAACGAAGCCGGACGGCGAGGTCGCAGACGCGGCGATGATGCCGTCCGCTTCTTGCACCCAAAGCCCGGTCGCTTCGTCGAGCGACCAGAGCGGATAGGAGTCGCCCACGGCGAGCGGACGACCGTCGTTGTGCGACGAGACGTAAATGGGAATTTCGACGTCTGCGCCGGCACCAGCCGCCAGGTTGACGCGCTTTCCGTTTTGCTCGAGCGCGAACTCCATGACGCCAAACGAGAGCATCAAGCCGTCCGCGCCTTCTCTATTGATCGCCTCGAAGCGACCCGGGAACCCCACCGGCTCGAGCGCGACGTTCACGGGTGTCATCGCCACATTGACGGCGCCAGTCACACGCGCGCCTTCGTCGTCGACCAGTGCGTTCGCAGGAAGCAGCAGCTTGCCACCGTCGCGCGTGCTCAACTCGCCGCCGAGGGCAGCGTCGGCGAGCACCACGGTCGCCGCGCGTTCGGTCATGATCAAGTTGTAGCCTGCCGAATTGAGTGTCGATGCGAGCTCAAGCGCGCGTACTTGTTCGGTGAAGCCAGCCTTCGTCGCGCGCACCGCTGCGTTGATGCCCACGCCCACCGCGATGCTGCCGACGCCGTTCGAATCAGTGTCAACCGCCGACGGGCTATCGATGACTTCGAGCCTGACGCCCGAGAGTGGCTGCCCAGCTGCGTTGCGCACGGTGAAGGTCACCGGGATCGCGCGCGCCGCAGCTGCTTGCGCGGCGATCGTGATCTTCTGCTCGCTTGTTGCGCTCGCGCCAGCGGCGTCCTTCACACTGAGTTTGACGGTGAACTCGCCTGCCCTCGCGTAGACATGGCTGAGGCGCGGCACACCACCGCGGCTGCCGTCGCCAAAGTCGTAGTCGTATTGAAGCCCAGTGCCCATGCTCGCCGACGCGTCGAAGACGATGGCCTTGCCTTGCGTGAGATCGCCTGCGGCAATGAATTGCGCCGTCACCTTGTTTTGCTGCTCGCGCTCATCATCGTCGTCGCCTACGCCTGGTGACGGCGCCTGACAGGCAACGAACAGAGCAAAAGAAAACAGGGCGACTTTCTTCAAGAGAACCTCCGAAGAGCGGACACCATGCTCTTTGTGTGCGACGTTGGTCAACGAAAGAGAGTCCACCCCTACGAGGACATGACTCGGTTGGGCTTGCGCAAGCACAAGATCATCAATGTCACTGCCGCGGCACAACTTGCCGGCCGGCGCACTGCCGAAATCAATCGCCATTACACGGCTCCTTGGGTTGGCAAGTTATCGAACCAAGGATCTTTCGCTTTCGCGCGGCGAGTGAGGGCTCTCGTTCGTCAAGCGTCACTGACGAAGTTGCCAACCTAGCCCACCCCAAAGTGAGCTGGAGGCTTCTGCTGACGCCGTCGGCTGACAGACGGGCGGGCGACACGCCGGGTAAACGTTTCCCGCTCCGCCGCCACCACGAGCGTAGGCACTTCAATCTCGTGAAAGTGCTCGTTCACGTCGTGAGCGTTCAGCTCGTTCAACCTGGTGACGGCATGAAATCTTCTTTCAGAAGAATGTTTCTCCGCGAGCGGATTTGAGATCTCAATTCACCTTGCGAGGTGATGGTCAGCTGACGCTCTGTGCTCTAGTTTGACCGAACTAGGAGCCTATCAATGAGAGTCATTTCCCTTTCTATTTCGTTTTGTCTCGTCTCGCTTGTCGCTTGCGGAGCTGCTGACGGTGACCCTTCCCTCGATCCCACAAGTGTTAGCGCTGATGCAGCATTGACGAGTGGTGCGACGTTAAATCCGCTGATTGATGCGATCCCGCGGAGCAATGGCAAGGCCTGCTTTGCTGAACGCGGCGTGACCAAGTGTATCTC
Organism: Myxococcota bacterium; assembly: GCA_044359465.1. Lineage (GTDB taxonomy): Bacteria > Myxococcota > JADLHZ01 > JADLHZ01 > JADLHZ01 > JADLHZ01. The sequence goes on along the minus strand of JBIKMD010000077.1, from coordinate 3,065 downwards.
GACCGATCGCAAAAACGCCGTTACGCGCAATCAGGTCGTTTTGCCGAATGATAAGCTCTATTTGTGCGGACAAATGAGCACTGGCGCGCTGTCTGGATGTGTCGTTCCGCCCACGCCGTACATCGCTTGCTCGCCTGGGCAACACGGAGATTGGTGCCAGTGCCACGGCGGCGACGACTGCGCGGCAATGTTGTCGATTGTCTGTAGTGGTAACGTGGATTGCTGGGGTCATGGTGACGATATCTCGTGCAATTGTGACAGCTACTGACCCGCGATCCGCCCGACCTTTCCCGCAGTAGTCGAGCACGAAGCGATTGCTGACCTGCCTGCTTTTGCAACTGTGAAGACCCTGCTGTGTTCTATGGCCGGCGCGTTCGAACGTGGGTGTGTCCACCACGCTGCGCCTGACGGGAGAGCACACATGGTTGACCGAATGCACATTGCCTACGCACCGCGACGCGCACTGCTCACCACACTGTGTGTGCTCTTCGCGCTTGCACACTTGCATTGCGATAAGGGGGCGATTGGTCGCACCAAACTGACTGGGCTCGAGGGGGAAGCCGGAAGCAACAACGGTAGCGGGGCGCTCGATGACCCCGCTGATGGCTGCAATCCCGGCGCGGAGCTGTGCGGTAATATCTGCGCGTTGGTGGCCGAAAATACCGAACATTGCGGTAGCTGTGACACAGCCTGCGCCGACGGTAGTCAGTGCATTGAAGGCAAGTGCACCGCGGTGTGCAGCGCAGGCGCGCAAGCTTGTGGTGAACGCTGCGTGGATGTCTTGTACAACCCAAACAATTGCGGCGCATGCGGTGTGAAATGCGCCGCCGGTGAAATGTGTGACGCAGGCTCCTGCGTGACCAACTGCGGAGGCGGACTCGTCGCGTGCGACAACCGGTGCTCCGATTTGGCCGAGAGCGAAAACAATTGCGGCACGTGTGGCAACACCTGCGCGAGCAACGAGCTGTGTTTGGGCGGCGACTGCGTCTTGTCCTGTCAAAACGGAGCCACCGCTTGCGACGATGGCTGCGCTGACTTCGCCACCGATGAAAACCACTGCGGCGATTGCAATACAGTGTGCAGCAGTGGGCAGGTGTGTTCCGGCGGCGAATGCGTAACGAACTGCGGGACCGGCACCAACTTGTGCGGAGAAGCCTGCGTGGACTTCGACACCAATCCTCATCACTGTGGTGACTGCGTGACCGATTGCGGTAGCGGCGTGGCGTGCGTCAATGGTGTTTGTAATACGTGCCCGGTCGGCCAAACGCTGTGTGGTTCCACCTGTGTCGATCTGCAGAACGATGCCGACCACTGTGGCGCTTGCAATATTGACTGTTTGGCAAATCAACAATGTAACGCTGGCGTGTGCGGTTGCGCAGCGGGGCTCACGCTTTGCGGCGATACTTGCCGCGACCTTCAGAACGACTCGTCTACCTGCGGCAGTTGTAACAACATCTGCGCTAGTGACCGCTTTTGCCGCGATGGTGGTTGCCTGACGAAGACGACTTGCCAACGCGGACAGACGTCCGAAGACATCAACACCTATTGTTCGTACATGCCTAACGACACACCCATCGACAATGCGGTCTGCGGCGGTGTCATCGAAGTGGCGGCCGCCAGCTATAGCTACGATCACTCGAGCGACGCCATTCGTGCGGAGTCCATGGTGGCGCCAGGCACGGGTGCGTTGAGCGAGAAAGAGTTCTTGTTGTTCGATGGTTTGACCACGGTGCCGACCGGCGTGTGCTGTGGCGGATCAGTGCTTCAATACAACCTGCGATCTACTGGCAACGTGATCATGGAATCCTCACAGGTGCTCGTTGCGTCAACCATGCCTCCGTCATCGGCAGCAGTGGGTCTAGAATCAGCGGCGCAGCAAGAGGTGTGTGCGAGACCGAGTACTGTACACATCACGTCGACCAATCCATGGTCAGCGGCGCTCGCGGTGCGTCGTATGCAGCACCAAGGCAAGTTCAATGAGGGCACGATCTGCGACAATCCTGCGCAAACCCTCGAACAGTGCATCAACGACAGTGTTCAGTTTGTTGCGCTGAGCCCTAGCGGAAATTCGTGTGACCACGTGTGTGGTATGATCGGCCCCGAGACCACGGCCTGCGCCGCGCCGTCCGATCGACGTTTTTACAAGGTCACGATTCCGGCACGGCAGGCGCTTGAAATCAACGCAAACTTCCGTACCGGGCCGGGGCTCAACTTGGACGGCAATGGCGATATCTTCATGTACGACGACAACGGCACAGATCTGAATTGCCGTGTGCGGAATGCTTCAAATTATTACCAAGACACGCCCGAGAATCGCCAAGCGCGTCTCGTCAATAACACGGATGCGCCGATGACCGTTGTGCTGGCACCGCGCCACCTCAGCTTCGCGCCGATGTACTATAACTTTGCCGTTGGCATTCATCCCAATCCTTGAGCCAGGCTTACTCCTTGCGGTGCGCAAGCTCGGGCGAGAAGGCGGGCATGCAGACAGCATAATACTCGCTCTCCTCTGTGCCGGGGTTCGAGTAGCGTACCTCCGTTCCTGGCTCTGTGTAGATGGCCTGCCCCGCTCCGACATCGATGGTTTCGCTGCCGATCTCCACGCGCACCCTCCCGCGCACCACGATGGTGATCTCGCCGAACGACGGCGCTTGAGGAGGCTCTCCCCAGCCTGGTGGCGCAATCATGTGCGCGAGGCTGAAGGCATCGGTGCCAGTGTTCACGCGACCAAAGAGCTCTTCGATCAGTTTGCCGCCAGGGACGGGAATACGGGTGGGTTGGGTAACGAGGCGATATGCGGGCATCTGTGGACGTTCGCCCAAAGTGGGCAGGGATTCAACCCGCGTCAGCACTGTTCCCTGAGTTGGCGAGCGTGATGAGCGCTCGAGTCTCCTTTGTGCCTACTGACCTCGCGCGATAGCGTGACCGACGGTTGCGCCTTTCATGATGGCCGCTTCGTCATGCCGATACCAAGTGCGGAGGCGATTTATATGAGCACGATGACACTTGTTTTTCCCCTTCCGCGCGTGACCTTGGATGGCGGGCCTTCGTGGAACAAAGCGCGT
>JBIKMD010001068.1:0-2607 GCA_044359465.1 Myxococcota bacterium | reverse complement strand
TGGGCGCTGGTTTAGCGGCCTTTTTCACCGGCTTAGGCGCGGGCTTTTTGGCTGCGGCTTTAGCTTTGGCTGGAGCGGGTTTGGTCGCTTTCGCAGCGGGCTTGGCAGGCGCTGCTTTGGCCTTGGCGGCTGGCGCTGGTTTGGCCGCTGCGGCTTTGGGTGCTGCGGCCGGTTTCGCTTTGGCTGGTGTAGCAGCTGGTTTGGCAGCAGGCGCTTTGGCTGCTGTTTTGGGCTCTGCTTTGGCGGGTACCGGCTTGCCACCGTCGATTGGGGCGGGTGCGGGTTGCTCGCCTTTGAGCACGCTCAGCACGTGCTGCGCATGACCGACTGGGTTCACCTTATTCCAGACGCCGGCGACCTTTTGCTGTTCATCAATCAGCACGGTCGTGCGCTCAACGCCCATGAAAGGACGGCCCCAGACCTGCTTTTCCGTCCACGCGCCATAGGCTTCGATCACTGCGTGATCCGCGTCTGAGAGCAGAGGAAAGGGCAAGCTGAACTTGGCCTTGAGCTCGTCGTGCGATTGAACGGTGTCTGGAGACACGCCAATGATTTCTGCGCCGGCGCCGCGAACTTCAGCGAAATGGTCGCGAAAATCACACGCTTCTTTGTTGCAGCCCGGCGTGTCGTCGTTCGGATAGAAATACAGCACGATCTTCTTACCGGCGTAGTCCGCCAAGTTGACTCGGCCGCCGCCATCAGACGGGAGCGAAAACTGCGGCGCGGGATCTCCAATGCGGGGCATGTGCGTCTCCTTAAAGGAGATTCTGAACTATTCGCCTTGCCAGAACGAGTCAATCAGCGGCCGGATCAACCTGCGATCGCCAGTTGCTGCGCCTTGCGAAACTGCTCGCGGACGGCGGCTTTGAGCAGCGGGTGTTTGCTCAGCTCAGCGTCATCACGCAGCAAGCCCTCGGCGGCCGTCCGCGCTTTGATCAGCAGGTCTTGGTCGCGTGCCAAATTGGCGATGCTTAGCTCCGGCAGACCCGCTTGGCGTGTGCCAATGAAATCGCCGGGCCCACGAATGGCCAGGTCCTCTTCTGCGATCTTGAAGCCGTCGTTGGTGTCACACAGCACTTGCAAGCGGCGGTACGCTTCTTCACCGGTATAACCCGCGACCAAATAGCAGTAACTCTTGTGCACGCCGCGCCCCACCCGGCCGCGAAGCTGGTGCAGCTGCGACAAACCAAAACGATCGGCGTGCTCAATCACCATGACACTCGCGTTCGGCACGTCAATTCCAACCTCGATGACGGTCGTCGCCACCAAGATGTGCGTTTGCCCCATGGACAACTTGCGCATCACGCTGTCTTTTTCATCGGAGTGCATGCGCCCATGTAATAAATCCACTACATGATTCGGGAACCGTGCCGCGATTTCTTCGCGCGCGTCCGTTGCGTTCTTGAGATCCATCTTCTCGGACTCTTCGACGAGCGGATACACGACGTAGATTTGACGCCCTTCTGCGAGCTGCTTTTGAATCTTCTCGAACAAGAGATCACGTTTGGTCTCACGCACGAGCTCGGTCTTGATGGGCGTACGCCCTGGTGGAAGCTCGTCGATGATCGACACGTCCAGATCGCCGTACACCGTGAGCGCAAGCGTGCGAGGGATAGGTGTTGCGGTCATGACCAGCAAATGCGGCGGCAACTCGCGAGGCCCTTTGGCCCGGAGCTTCGCACGCTGCGCGACACCAAAACGATGCTGCTCATCAATGATGGCGAGTGCGAGCGAGGAGAACTCCACGCGATCCTGAATGAGCGCATGCGTTCCAATCAGTACGTCGACCGCGCCCGCTTTCACTGCGGCCAGTGTCTTCTTCGCTTCACCGGCGGGCACACTTCCCGTGAGAAACGCCACGCGCACGTTCTGCGGGTGCAAAATCTTCAGGGCATTTTTGAAGTGCTGCTCGGCCAGCAGCTCGGTGGGCGCCATGAGCGCGGCTTGGTGCCCTGCCCGCACAGCGTGCAACATGGCCAAAAACGCGACCGCAGTTTTGCCGCTGCCCACGTCACCTTGCACCAACCGGTGCATGGGGCGTCCGCTCGCCATGTCGCGTGTGATGTCCGCACTCACGCGCACCTGCGCGCTCGTGAGCGCAAACGGAAAGACATTCTTCGCAGCATCCGGCGCGGCCTCTATCTTCACGCCAGGCTCGAAAGACGCCTGCATACGCCTGCGTACGAGACCGAGCTGAAGCAACAATAGTTCCTCGATGATCAGCCGCTCGTGCCAAGGACTCCGGCCGCTGGCGAGCAGATCGAGCGACGTGTCTTCTGGCGGCTGATGCAGCCCGCGGAGTGACTCGCCGAGTGACGGTAGCGCCTCGAACAAACCCGCGGGGAGCACGTCAGGCAAGCTGTCCGCTGCGGGAAGCGCTTGGGTGATGATACCGCGTAGCTTCTTTGGGTGCACACCCGTCAACTCGAGATAGTGCGGAATGATGGGCGGCAGATCATCGAGCTGCTCGGCGTCTTTGACCAGCGTGAGGTCCGGGTGCAGCATTTGTTTCTGCCCCTGGTACGCTTCGACCACCCCCGAAACCGCCACTTCCATCCCCGGCGCATAAGCTTTTTGAAAGTGTTTGGCGCTGAAGCGAAACCACTT
>JBIKMD010001066.1:0-2608 GCA_044359465.1 Myxococcota bacterium | reverse complement strand
GGAACCAAGCTCAATACCGAGAAGCTCGCGACCGGCGACGAGGCGTGCAGCGAAGGTGGCATTCGCATTACCGTTGGCGACGACACCAACGCCGACGGCGAGCTCGTTGGAGCAGAAATTTCGGACACTCAAACGCTATGCAATCCACGCCAGCCCGCGGCTGGCTGTTCGTCAACCAGCGCTTTGCCCTTGGCTATGGTTGCCGCCGCGCTGCTCCTGCGCCGACGCCGCCGCGCGACTCACCACACCGTGGGCGCGTAGTCTTTCAAGAACAAACCGCTCACGTGTTTGCCCGTCAGGAACCCAGAGATGATGGGGTCCACCACACGCGCCGCACCATCGACGATGTCTAGCGGCGGCTGAAAGCCTTCTTTCTCTTTGCGCACGGCGATCTCTGCCGGATCTTCATCCGTCACCCAACCCGTGTCCACGCTGTTCATGAAGATGCCGGATTTGCGATAATCCTGCGCCGATGTGCGCGTGAGCATATTCAGCGCCGCCTTGGCCATGTTGGTGTGCGGATGGCGGTCGGTCTTAGTCCCGCGCCCAAACTGCCCTTCCATGGCAGACACGTTGACAATGTGTTTGTCGGCGCTGGGCACCCGCTCCATCAGCGGCTTGAGGCGCGCATTGATCACAAAGGGCGCGATGGCATTCACGAGCTGCACTTCGAGCAATTCGGGCGTCGCCACTTCATGCGCGCGAAGACGCCAGCTGTTCACTTTGCGCAGATCGATCTGTTGCGCGTCCACGTCGTACGCATGTTCGGGAAACAACGCGGTGTCGTGGTTCGCATCGGCCTCGTCATACGCGAGTTGTGACAGCTCCGCGGCAAAGCGATGCTTGCGTGTAGTCGTGAGCGCTTTGTCTTGTACGCCGCTCCCGAGCAGCGCACGCACACGCTCCTCTTGTGGCACGTCGCGCTCACCGGCGAGCAAGTGCGCATAGTACTGAGGGGGCCGGCGCACGGTTTGGCAAGCGTTGTTGATGATGAAATCGAGGCGTGACTCCACAGCGAGCAGCTCGTCGCAGAACTGTTCCACGCTGGGCGTGTGACGCAAATCGAGACCGTAGATGCTCAAACGGTCCTGAAACTCGGCGAACTCAGGCAGGCGCGCAAAGCGTTCCGCCGCATCATTGGCAAAGCGTGTGGTGACGATGACACGCGCGCCGCAGCGCAGCAGCTTGAGCACAATCTGGGCGCCAATCTTCACCCTACCGCCGGTGACCAGCGCCACACGGCCGCGCAAATCGCAAAGCTCAGTGCGCTTGGCGAAGTTCAAATCACCACAGGCCGTACACATGGAGTCGTAGAAGAAGTGCACCTCTGTGTACGCCTCTTTGCAGACGTAGCAAAACCGGTCGCCCTCGAGCGTCGCTTTGGCAGGTGGCACCTCGTCGATGATCTCGTCCGAACGCGCGGGCAGCGCATGGCGGGGCAAGTGCTCACTCTCGACCTTGTTTTCGCTCCGCGACTTGCGCAATGCCGCACTCGCAAGCGCTTGCAAGTCGCGCTCACGCTGCGCTTGATGATCCTTCTTGCGCAGCGCTTTGCGGAGCTGCTTGCGTTCGCCGGGAAGTGGATCAGAGAGCCGTCCGCACGCGGCCAGCAAACGCTTGCGCTGCTCAAAGGGCAACTGCGCGAGCGTGACGCGGTTCGAGGCAAAAAACTCGAGCGTTTCCACAAGCTTGTCTAGTGCGCTGGTGCTGACTTCTTCTTCCATGGCGCCGCCGCGCTACCTCTTCTGAGCGTCGCTCGGCAATGACAATGTGAAGGCGTGATGATTTTTGCGGAGAGCACGCATGGGAGTGACGCGCGAGCCTGATCTATATGTCCGCATTTTCGCGGTGCATTCCTAACAAACAACGAGAAATCGTCATGGGCACGGTCATTGCTAAACGACTGCACCATGCGCACGCTTGCTGCTCTCTCACTCCTCTTTGCCGCCTGTAACTACGTCGGCCCGCTCACGCCTTTTCCAACGGAGCCGCCGATCATTGACGACTTCCCGGTGGACCCGCAGCCTGTCCCGCACCCCAACTTTGGCACGACAAAACAAGCACTAGAGCCGCCGCCCCCCATCAGCGGAGGCACCCTGACGATTCTGGCTGGTGATGCGATCGCCGTCGCTTCGGACCCAGATCGCGATCATCTGTACGTGATTGATCTGCAGAAAAAAATCCTTATCTCGGACATCGCATTGCAAAAAGGCGATGAGCCTGGCCGGGTCATTGAAGATGCGGAGCATCGTGTTCACGTCGTGCTCCGCGGCGCCGGCGCCGTGCTGACACTGAGCGAGCCATGGACAACACCCATGCGCCGGCCGGTGTGTGCAACGCCACGCGGAATTGCCGCTGAGGGCACGAAGCTTCTCATCGCCTGCGCGTCCGGTGAGCTTCTGACGCTCGCGCAGCGTGATGGTGGAATCATTCAAACACGCGCGCTGCCGGATGATCTGCGCGACGTAGCGGTGCTGCCAGACGGTCGTGTGTTGATCACGCGCCTGCGCTCGGCCGAGCTCCTCTTCATTGGAACAGATGACACTCTGGAAACACGTAAATCCAGTTCACCAAACAGCACACGCTCTGCATTTGGCGCCATGCGCAT
>JBIKMD010001129.1:0-2611 GCA_044359465.1 Myxococcota bacterium | reverse complement strand
GTTGGCCTGGCGACAAGCTCGGCCGTTTGGCCGCGACCTTCGTCCTCGAAGGCTTCAACATTCGCGAGCGTTGGGAAGAGCTCAACAAGTACGCGCGTGAAATCCGCAAGCACAAAGAGCTGACCAAAGACGAGCAGTTCTCCAAGGAAGTCCAAGACTTCATTGAAGGTTCGTCGTTCAAGCTGGTTCAGATCATGGAAGCCAAGGGCGACCTGGCGCAAGCGGGTAAAGAATACCGCGCCTTTGTGGACGAGTTCCCGAAATCGAAATTCTCGAACACGGCGCTCTACAACGCCATGGTCATCAGCGACAAAGCCGGTCAGCTCGACGTTGCGCTCGAGTCAGCCGAGAAGCTGCTCAAGGACTACCCAGAGGCGTCCACCAAAGAGACGACGACCTTCCTCGTCGCTTCGTTCTATGAACGCGTGGGCGAGTTCGAGAAAGCGCTCAAGGGCTACCAAACCTTCATCAAGGCGTATCCCAAGTCGGCGAAGATCCAAGACGCCGAGTTCAACGTGGCGCTCTTCCTCGATGCCACCGGCGCAAACAAAGAAGCCATCGCAGCGTTCGAGCGCTACCTGACGACCTATCCTAAGGCGAAGGACCAGCTCGCCATCTACCAACGCATCACTGCGATCTACGACCGCATGGGTGACCAGAACAAAGTCGTCGCGCAGAATCAGAATTTGGAGGCGAAGTTCAAAGACGCCCCTGCTGGCACGGTGTTCGAAGCGCTGCAAAAGAACGCGAAGATCTTCAAGTCCCAAAAGGGCGGCGAACAACTCGCGCTCGCGCAATGGAAACAAATCTGGGATCACTTCGCGAAGGCGAAGGCTGAGGACAAAGCCGACACGCGCGTGCTCTTCGCGGCGGCGCAAGCACGCTTCGAGCTCTACGAAGCGAAGTTCCAAGAGTACACGGCCATCAAGCTCAAGGGCACTGACAAGCAAGTGGGTGAGAACCTCAAGCGCAAGATGACCATGTTGTCTGAAGTCGAGAAGGAATACACCGCGATCCTCGCCATTGGTAACGGCGACTACGGTATTGCAGCCCTGACCCGCATCGGCGCGATTTACCAAGATCTGTCGAAGGCGATCTTCGAGGCCCCCGTGCCGAAGTCGCTGAACGAAGAGCAACGCGAAATCTACCAGTCAGAGCTGCAAAGCACGGCGTTCCCACTCGAAGAGAAGGCCATTGAAGCCTACGAGAAGGCGCTCGCGAAATCGAACGAGCTGCACATCTACAACGAGTGGACCCTGAAGGCACAAGATCGCATGGCGCAGTTCAAGCCAGGCGAGTTCCCAGAAGTGCGTAAGTATCCAGTGGCGACGCAGGATCGTTTCACGGCGCCGACTATCGTTGTCTCTGGCGTTGCGGTGGAGAAGTAATCATGAAGCTGTATTTCAAATCGTTGCTTGCCATTGCAGTTGTCGCCTCGGGTTGCGCAGAAGAAGCTTCCGCGCCGCCACCATCCGCCGCCGCTTCGCGTCCCTCGGACGGCAAAAGCGCGCGCGCCAGCAAGGTAGACACCCGCGACCTGAACGTTGCTGAAGCCGAATACCAAGCGCAAGTGAACAGCGATGGTAAAGACGTCGTTGCCAAGATCAACCTGGGCGTCATCAAAGAGCGCAAATGGGACAATGAAGGCGCGCTCAAGGTTTACCAAGAAGCCGTCAAGACGGATCCGAAGAACCTGAACGCTGCGCTCGCACTGGCCCGTGTTCTAACGGCGCTCGGCAAGGGCGAAATGGCTGAGAAGTTCTTGCTCATGTCCAAGAAGGCCAACGGGGAGCTTCCTGAGATCTTGAACGGTCTTGCGAGTGTCTCGCGTCAGCGCAAGAAGTACCCAGAAGCGGTTGAATACGCCAAAAAGGTACTCCTTCGTGATCAGAACAACATCGACGCGCTCAATAACATTGCGCTCGTGTACTTGGATCAAGGCAAATTCGACTCAGCTGAGCTCTACGCCCAAACTGCGGTCAAACGGGCTGCCGAGGGCACCAACACGTCGACCCTGTATGTCACGCTTGGCATGATTCAATACAAACGTGGTGATGTGCAGCGCGCCATGGCGCAGTTCAATAAGGCCCTTTCTGTTGATCCGAACAACGGTGTGGCCCATCAGAACCTGGGCCTGATTGCGCTCGCCTACCGCGACTACGACCTGGCGACCAAGGAGCTGGACCAGGCCTACGGTTTGGGCGTGACCACCAAAGAAGTGTCGTCGGGCCGCTGCTACGCGCTGGAAGGCCTGAAAAAAGGCCCAGACGCTGCCAATTGTCTCACAACGCTCGTCGCCCGCCTACCTGCGAAGGACCCAGAGCTTCCTGGTTTGCTCTATTCGCTCGGCATGGTGCACATGAATTTGACGCGCGATCAGAAGGGTGCGATCGCCGCATTCAAACGTTATGCGGATGAAAAAGAAAACTTATCAAAGACGGATCGCGTTTTTGAGTTGATCAAGTCCCTCGAATTGCAGCAGAGTGCACCGCCTAAGACGGAAGAGGCCCCAACGCCGGAGAAAAAGCCGGACGTCAAAGAGGGTGAGACGCCCGCAGCCGATGAATCTGGGGCAAAAGCTGAAGTCAGAAAGCCTGGCAGTGAAAGAAAA
>JBIKMD010000076.1:0-9353 GCA_044359465.1 Myxococcota bacterium | reverse complement strand
ACGCCCATTGAAGCACGCTACCGCGTCTCACTCGACGTTTTGGAACGTGTTGGGAGCGACGCAGACTATGCCTCCAAAGACGCCTACAGCGGCCGCTGGGTCACCAACGCGTCGGCGTTTTTACTCAGGCCCGAACCGCGTCCAGACAAGTTCAGCATTACGCTCAAGTGGATTGGCCCGAAGCCTGGAACGACGTGGGCAACGACGGCTGAGGGATATCTACTGGATCCGGCTGATCTAGACTCCGGCACCTACGTCGACTTTGGCCCGGAGGGCTCCGTACGGGAGCTAGCCCCTATTGAGCTACCGATGATCGCGGCGCTCGGCTCGGGAAAGGCGCTGGTCACGATTTCTCGTTTGCCGTCGAAAAGCACACTCAGCGACGAAACACTGCGCGCGTGGGTGGAGCGAGGCATTCGCTGCGTGTCCGAGTTCTACGGCGGCAAACTCCCGGTCAGACGCGCACACATCCTACTCGTAGGCTACGGCAGCACGAGCGCTGGCGTTTTTGGCACCACCGTCCATCGCAAAAGCGCGTCGGCAGTACTGCTCTATGGAGAAAACGCAAAGCCAGCAGGCTTCGAGAGCGATTGGCTCATAGCGCACGAGCTTTTCCACATGGGCGTGCCGCCTGTGCGCCCTCGCTCGCCTTGGTTCGTCGAAGGTTTCACCACCTACTATCAAGACGTCATGCGCGGGCGCACCGGCATGCTCACGCGCAAAGCCGCATGGGATGACATTGTCGAAGGCAACGACATCCGCTGCCAACCACAAAACGGTCGTTCGCTCCGCGTAGAGAGCCAGGAGATGCGGAAAAACTTCTCTTATCAACGCGTCTATTGGGGTGGCGCATGCATGGCGATGCGAGTCGATGCGGCCATCCGAGCCAAAAGCAAAGGTACGAGGACGCTCGACCACGTGCTGCGCGAGCTTTACGTCAGCTCGCTCGACGAAGCGCTGGATGAAGACGACCTCGTTGCCAAGTTAGACTTGGAAAGTGGCGGTATCGCCGGCAAAACGCTCAACGAAACCCGCCACGTCGACTTATCAAAAACCTACGAAGTGCTCAGAAATAAGTGGCCTTAATCGCTAGGTTTGCTAGGTAAAACACTCCTATTTGGGAGTGTTGAGCATGGCGTTATCCCGCCGCGATTTGCTGAAAGTCTCCGCTGTCACGCTCGCAAGCTGCGGCGTGGCCACCAAAGTGGGCAAGGTCGAGGACACGGCGCCCACGAGTGAAACACCGAGCGAAACGCCAGTCGCGCAACCGCCGGCGGAGAAGCCTCCCGCAGAAAATCCACCCGCCGAGCAACCGCCAGTGCAAAACCCGCCTGGCAACGTGGACATCAGCACGCTCACCGAAGCCTTCGATGCGTTTCCAATTGGGGTCGCCGCAGGCGATGTCTTTCCCGAAAGCGTTATCTTGTGGACTCGCACCGCCGAGAGCACCGGGCTGAGTGTTCGTGTCTGGCGCGAGTCGGACCCGAAAACGTACGTCTTCGCGCAAGCCGTCACCCAAGCAGGAGGCTTCGTGCACATAGAAGCCACTGGCCTGCAGCCAAACACCGCGTACTACTATGCGTTTACGCTGAGTGATAAAACGCGCAGCATGATTGGCCGCTTTCGCACCGCGCCGGCAGCCGATTCGCTCGAGGTCGTGACCTTCGCGGGCGGCTGCTGCACGCACTCTCGGGGCGCGCCGTACCCAGCCTTGTCTGAAGCCGCGAAACGAGACGACCTCCAGTTCTTCGTGCACGGCGGCGATCAGGTCTACTGCGACGGCGCCACCGAGCTCGCAGACTACCAGGCCACCTACGACGAGATCTTTGCAGAAAAAGGCATGCGTGAGGTCGCTGCGGCCCATGCCTGTTTCAACACGTGGGATGATCATGAGGTCACGAACAACTTCAATCCTGAGACAATTGATGCAGCGCAATTTGCTGCCGCTCGCAAAACGTTCTTCGACTTTCACGCCATGCGTCGCGATCAAACGGATCCCGATCGTATTTGGCGCTCACGGCGTTTTGGCAAAACGCTAGAGCTGTTCGTACTCGATGCGCGCGGCGAGCGTATTCCGACGACGCGCACCTCAGCGGATCCCATCTATCTCTCACGCGCACAAATGGACTGGCTCAAGCAGTCGCTCAAGACATCAAGCGCGCAGTTCAAATGTATCGTCAATCAAGTGCCGATGGCGCGCTTTGGCGGGCTGTTTGCGCTCGCCGCGGATGATCGCTGGGAAGGTTACGCCGCGCAGCGCAAGGAGATCTTGGACTTCATCCTATCCGAGAACATCACGGGCGTTTGGTGGCTCTCTGGTGACTTTCACTTTGGCACCTCAGGTACGCTCGAAAAATCCGGTCCCTACGCAGGCATGCGCGAAGTGCTGTGGGGACCGTCCGGCCAACGGCCGAACCCGCTCTACCCGCTCATCGATATGGATCAGTGGGATTTCTCGACGGGCGAGAACAACTTCGCCGTGCTCAAGGCCGATCCCGTCAAGAACGAGATGACGGTGACCTTCATCGACGGCAAAGGCGAAACGATCTTCGAAAAAACCTACCCCAACACCTGATCGGCAGGGTGGTATTTCGCAAGGCACGGCTCACACATGCCGTGTGAAAACGCCGCGTCGGTATGGCTTTCGATATAACGTTCTACCGGCACCCACTCGCTGCCGTCTTGCACCTTCTTGCAATGGGCACACATCGACAGCAACCCGCGCAGCGTTGTCATTTCCCGCTGCAACGCCAAGATGCGTTCTGCCACTTTCAAACGTGCGTTGATTAAGTCGGCGTCTGCGGGCTTCACTAAAAAATCGTCTGCGCCCGCTTCCAGCGCTTCGAGCAAGCTGGCCCTATCGTGGAGAGAGGTCAGCATGATCACGTAGGCGTAGTGCTTGCGCTGCTTGTCACTGCGAATCGTCTTGCACACATCCAAGCCGGAGAGTTTTGGCATGTTCCAGTCGGTCAGCACCACCTGCGGCTCGCTCGTGAGAAACGCGGTGATCGCGGCCAAACCATCCTCCGCGAGTATCACTTCGTGCGATTGACGTTTGAGCGTCGCCGCGAGCAACAAACGCGAGACGGGGTCATCCTCTGCAACCAAGATCCTCATGACGCCCTCCCCCGCAGGTCACGCAGACTAGAGACGACGGCGGCCACTGCTTCGTGCAACTGCGCCACGAGGTCGATCACAAGTGACGCATCCTCCATGCTCTTTTGTTCCAAGGTACGCGCGACCGCGCTCGCACTTGGCGCGCACATGCTACCAAGGGATCCACGAAGCCGGTGCGCCGCATCACGTACACGCGCCAGATCTTGGCGCGCGGATGCGGCTGAGAGCTCCGAGAGGGTGTGCGCACTTTCGCTCTCGAACACCGAGCAAAGCTCTCCAAGTAACTCTCGATCGCCGTTCACCATGTGCAGCAGGTTCTCGGCCTCAACGGTGTTTTGTGTTTTCATTCGCGCGCCAATCTCTGCACTGCGGCGACCAGCACATCCGGTTTGAATGGTTTGACGATCCACGCCTTTGCCCCCGCATCTTTCGCCTGGCGTACGAGCGCGTGACTGCCCTCGGAGGTCATCATCAACACGGGAGGCCGCGTCAGATTGGTCAATGCGTTGATCGTCGCGAGCATCTGAATGCCGTTCATGTTCGGCATGTTCATGTCGCAGATCACCATGGAGATCTCGTTATCGCTGGTGATGAGCTTGGCACCCGTGAGCCCATCAACCGCTTCGAGCACTTCGTACCCTGCGATGGTGAGCATCGCTTTGACCGTCAGCCGCACGGTCTTTGAGTCATCGACCACGAGCACTTTTTTGGACATGACCACTCCCCAGTAAAATCCGCCGTCAAAACTCCAGCAACGCGCCTTCTTCCATCACTTGCTCGCAGCGTTCTCCAAACACTTCGGTGTTCTCGTCGATCACCAAATCAAGCGAGACGTCCACCTGCATGTCGATACATTCGAAGTGCACGACGTCGCTGAGTGTTCCACTCAATTGCGCGAGCTCCACCTGCATGCCTGTGACCACACTCGGAATTCCCATGGAGAACTCGAGCCCTCGGCCGGCACACAAATTCTTGAAGCGCCCAAGCAAGCCGTTGGTGAGCTCGCCCATCCAATCATGCACGTCACTGCTCGCGAGCGGTCCGGCGTTCACCATGGGATGCGATTGCTGCGGCACGAGGTGCGGCGCGCGAAAGGCCATCGTTCCACGTAGCGTGTCGTTCGAAAAAGCAATCAGCCCAGCCATGTCCTGCATGGCGATTCGTGCAGCCTTGCTCCCACAGGGTTGTAAGCGCAGCCCCACCCCTTCGAAGTGTTTCAGCGTCGCTTCGACCAACAGGTCGTGCAGACGTTGCCGCGCATCAGCGTGTTCGCTCATGCTGCTGGTTCAGCAAGAACAGGGCCCAGAAAAAACGTAATGGTTGCAACCCCAAGAGGGAGGGTCATGCCGACCCATGGGTGGTCAGGTCGCCAGCGCCAGACGGACACGCGCCAAGGACAGCGGCGCCTGACCGTTCGTCATCACCAAGTGATGAAAACGGCTCAGTGAGAATGCACGGCCCCATTTGCGTTCCGCTTCGGTGCGCAGCTCGCGGATGAGGTGCTTCCCCACGGTGTACCCAAGATTGCAGCCCGGCATTTGTGCAGCGCGACGCACTTCGCGCATGGCGGCGTCTTTGCCCGCCCCCACTTCGTCGATCAATCGCATGGCGGCGTTTGGCAGAGAGATTTCTCCAAGCGCTAGCGCGATATCGAGCTCGAGGCTCACAGCCCGCCACAAGGAGTCGTTGGTGGCCTGCAGCTTGTCCGCCACGCTCGTGTGAAAGCCCTGCCCCTTCATGAGGGCTTCGCAGTAGTGGGCCCAGCCGTTGATCGTGTCCGCGCCCATCTGTGCTTGCAGACTGCTCGCCCAAGGTGCGTTGCGCCACAGCGATCCATGCGTGTGCGCCACGCTCCGCTGCAGATGATGACCAGGATAGCCCTCGAGAACAGCGCTGCTCTTCAAGCTGGCGCTTGGCAGATGGGCGGCGTGCTCTGGCCGGGTGATGAAGAACTTCGAACGCTGCACCGGCCACAACGGTTTTGGGGTGAGCATGGCAGCAAAGGGCAGCATGGGCTGCGCGTAGGGCGGCGTCTCCACCACTTGCAGCTCGTCATCGCTTGGAAGCTCGCAAAGCGCACGCTCGCCAATGAAATCACGCGCTTCTCGGCAGTACCCACGCAGCTCCGTCAGCGCGGCTTCGAAGGTATCTGGGTGCTCACTTTGTACTGCGCGCAGGGCATTCTTGTGATCGGAAAAGCCGCCCAGCGATTTGCAGAGTGCTCGCCGCTTCTCTTTGAGCTTGCCAATCTGGTCGCTCGCCAGCTCACGGAGGTCTCGCAAGTCATAGGGAAGCCGTCTCAGCCCAATGAGCTTCTCGAAACGGTCGCGCCCAACGACATAGCGCACGGGCCCCGTCTTGAGCGCTGAAAGCGTACGCGTAAACTCTTTGAGCGCCGCTTTGGCTTTTGCACAGCCAGTCGCAAACGACTCGGCTTGTTTTGGCGACGCCCGCCCCGCCGCAGCGCCTTTGAGACTATCGAATACCAGCGGAGCGTCCTGCGCTATGGCCACGGCCATTTCATGCCAAAGCGGATCGGGCTCACCAAACGTGGTCGCGGCCTCTGCTAAGTAGATGGGGAAACCACCCACCAAAGCGGCGAGTCTATCAAAGCGTTCGGACTCGGAGGAAAAGGGCGCAAAGAGCGTCGTCACCAAGCCATCACAAAACGGAGTGATGACATCCGGATTATGAAGTCGCTCACCCAGCTCTAGCTGCACGAAGCTTTCGAGCTCGACGCAATGTAAGAAATGTTCAACATCGAGTCGGGCTGTGGGTTCGAGCGAGCCGAGCGCGGCCTTGGCGCGCTGAGCAAGCCCTTCGAGCTCGACCACACGTTCGAGCGCAAAACCGCCGCGCCCAGACGGCGCCAGCGTGGGCCTAGTCAAATCACCAAGGTTGCGCACAAAGGCGGCATCCAACGCGCTCAGCCGAGCGATGAAATCTTCAATCACGAGCGGCTCATCTTTTACCGTCTGGATACCGAAAACGCGCGTGACTGGAGACGATGAGAAAACACGCCGCCGCAATGCTGAAAAAGTGATCGTGGCTGTAATAGGCGAGCACGGCCAAACCCGAAAACATCCCGAGCGTGAGCGCCACTTTGGCCGCCCGGCCGGTCGTCGCAAACAACAGCACTGTCATGGCGAAAATGGCCGGTAAACCGCACACCAGCGTGCGTACGATGTCTGTTCCGCTCCGCATCACCGCAGCCCAATAGTGGTTCAGAATGTCAGCAAACAAGACCACCACGGCCACAGCGAGCACGAGCACACCAGCTGCCGAGGCGTCCTTCGCGAGCTTGGCTTGGTAGGCATACTGGCGGGTGTGCAGGTCGACGAAGGCTTCGAGCGCAGAATTGAGAATCTCTGCAAACAGGATCAAGAAAACACTGAAGAACAAAGCCGCGCGGGCGGACAAGTCGAACTCTAGCGCCATGCCAACGAGCATCACCATGAAGCCGCTAATCCAATGAATCTTCATGTTTCGCTGGACGCTCACCGTGTGGAGCAGGCCGTTATAGGCAGCCGAGAAGACGGCGACGAGGCCACCTTGGGGCTTGAATGGTTCGGCACTTCCATCACTCATACGGTCTGTGGCTATAACAACCTTTCAGGCCAAATACGACGAGGCAAATACGAATGGCATATTGGTTGATGAAGAGTGAGCCCAACGTTTATCCCTTTGAGCGTCTGCAAAAGGACAAACGCACGGCCTGGGAAGGTGTCCGGAACTTCGAAGCGCGCAACAACCTGCGTGAGATGCAGGTGGGCGACCTTGCGCTGTTCTACCACTCGAACATTGGCAAAGAGATTGTTGGCATCATGCGCGTGGTGAAAACGGCGTACCCTGATCCGTCTGCCCCTAAAGGCGAAGACTGGAGCGTCGTCGATGTGGAACCCGTGGTGGCCTTCACTGCGCCCGTCACACTTGCGCAGATCAAGGCGGACAAATCGCTCGAGGAGATCGCGCTGCTCAAACGCTCACGTCTCAGCGTCGTGCCAGTCAGCAGCACGCACTTTAAACGATTGCTGTCGCTTGGAAAAACGAAGCTCTAAGCCTGACTCGACGCTTTGCGCCTGCGCTCGGTAAACCATGCGAAAATGATACCGAGCTCGTAAAACACGATCAGCGGAGCGGCCATGAGTGACTGCGAATAGGGGTCTACCGTCGGCGTTAAAAACGCACTGAGCACGAACGCGAGAATCACGTTGTAGCGGCGGAATTTCTTGAGCTGCGCCGTGGTCACAATGCCGGCCAACGCGAGCATGGCAATGACGAGTGGCAGCTCAAAGATGATGCCCATCGCCAAGATGAGCTGCGTGACCAGCGAAAAATACTTCTCAACTGTGTACTGCGGCATCACGTCTGAGGGCAGCACCGCGACCAGAAACTTAAAGGTCGCGGGCAACATCACGTAGTACGCAAAGGCTGCACCACCGATGAAAAACAGCGTGCCAAAGAAGATGAACGGCAGAACGAACTTCTTCTCTTGCGGATAGAGTCCTGGCGAAATGAAGCCCCACACCTGCGAGAAAATGCCAGGCGAGGCTAAGAACATGCCGCTGATCACCGCAATGCGCAGATAGGCGACCACCTGTTCCAGCGGGCTAATGACAATGAGCTTTCCAGGTGGCGGCAGATAAGGCGTGATCGGCTGCACCAAAAAATGGAAGATGGGATCCACAAAGTAGAAGGTGCAGCAGGTCCCGAGCACCACAAAAACGAGCGCAAAGCCCACACGTTTGCGTAGCTCAGTGAGATGCTCAATCAGCGTGAAGCGCTGCTCTTCCAACGAGGGCAGTGGTTCTAAGGGAAGCGGCGGCGTGTTCATGAGGTGCGCAGGCTCCGGGCAAGGCTCATGACTTCGGTTCGTCTGGCTTTGGCTCTACCGCGGGCGCGGCGGCTGGATCTTGGTGGGCAAGCTGGCCTTCGGGTTTTTGCACGGCAATGGGCGGTCGGGGCCGCGGGTTGTCGTCGATGTCGCCAAGCACTTGCGACTTGATGTCGTCGCCGGCACGGCGGAAATCACGAAGTGCTTTCCCCAATGATTTCGCGGCAGAGGGAAGCTTGTCAGGTCCCAGCACCAGGAGCGCCACAACGGCAATGACTGCGATTTCCCAAACGCCGAGACCAAACATCGTTTTACTTACGTACTCCCCGCACTGGTGGATCGCAATCCTTAGCGTTTTGCTACCGTTTATCGATCACGGCCTTCATTTGATCCAAACGGTCGTTTACTTCTGCCGAAATAGTCTCAAAGTCACGCAGCACCCGTTGGTTACGTTCGGCCACTTCACGGATGCGCTCAATCGCAAGGAGCACCTGCTCATTGCCCTTGGTTTGCTCGCGCTGTGCGCGGTTAATCTGATTGGCCATCTCGCTGACCTTCTCGATTGCGCTGGTCACCTGTTTGCCGCCGCGGTTCTGCTCTTGCGAGCTGCGCTCGACGTGCTGGGTGATCACCTTCATGCGCTCAGCAGACTTCATGATCTGCTCCGAGCCGTTCGCCTGCTCACTGGTCGAGAGCGCAATTTGCTGCACGGTTTCGGCGATGCGCGAAATTGCGCCCGTGACCTGTTTGCTGCCTTTGGTTTGCTCGAGCGTAGCCGCAGCAATGGCGCGTACCATGAGCGTGGACTTGTTTGCTGACTCGAGAATCTTGCGCAGCGCGTCCTCGGCTTCGTGACCAAGACGGACGCCTTCTTCGACGTTGCGCACACCTTGCTCCATCACTGAGACGGCCTTTTTGGACTCGTCCTGGACGCTCTTAATGAGTGCCGCGATTTCTTTGGTGGAGTTACCGGTGCGTTCAGCGAGGTCTTTGATCTCGTCAGCAACGACGGCAAAGCCGCGGCCGTGCTCACCAGCCTGCGCGGCAATGATGGCGGCGTTGAGGGCGAGCAAGTTGGTCTGCTCAGCAACGTCGTCAATCACGTTCAAGATGTTCCCAATCTCGAGAATCTTCTCGCCAAGGCCGCCAATGACCTGTGCGCCAGTTTGAGAGAAGTCTTTGATCTTATCGATACCCGTGAGGGTGCGGTTGATCGACTGCACGCCCTTCTCAGCGTCGCTCATCACTTGTTCGGACAGCTTGGTCGTCTCGGTGGCGTTCGACTCAACCTGGCTGATCGAAACGTCCATCTCACTCATGGAAGACGCGGTCTCTTCCGCTGTCGTCGAAAGCTGCTCGATGTTCTTCGCCACTTCTTTAATCGAGTAGGTCATCTCCTCGA
>JBIKMD010001065.1:0-2614 GCA_044359465.1 Myxococcota bacterium | reverse complement strand
CGCAACTGGCGGGGACTTCGCTGGTGGCCTTTGTGCTTCAGTCGAGAGACGATTGGGTCCTGCACCATCTCGCACGAGTATCAACGCGGGCTGACCTTCGTTCAAGAACATCTCGTGTGGGTTGCAGGTGGCGCCTGACCCATGGCAGGAGCCCTGCGTGTCTGATTTCTACCGCAACTGCAGTTTCTGCAAAAAGCCGATCGCGCTTGCGACCCGCTACTACGTGTGCAGCGTCTCTACCTGTCAACGCAACGCAACGAACTTCGCGTTCTGCAGCGTCGATTGCTGGGATGCGCACCTACCGACGTACCGTCACAAAGACGCCTGGGCCGAAGAACGGATGAGCCCGCGCAGCGCTGCAGAAGCGGAAGCACAAGCACCAACCCCAAACGTCCCCCACACCAAATTGAAGGAGTCGCCCATGAGCGAAGAAACCCCAAAAGCAGAAGGCAGCGCGAGCGAAGACGTCTTGATCGTAGCGTCCAAACTGAAGGCTTACATCCGCGCGAAGAGCGGCATGAACACCTCCTCGAACGTCGTTGACGTGCTGAGCGGCAAAGTGCGCAAGCTCGCGGACCAAGCCATTGCCAAAGCGCAATCTGAAGGTCGCAAGACCGTGATGGACCGCGACTTCGACACCGTCTGACCTTAGGGCGCAGTCTGCAGCAAACGTTCACGGCGCTGGTAACATTCGATGCGGCCACCTTTTCCAAACGCGGCATCGAGTGTGCCGGTGCTGTAGCGGTCCACGCTCAATGTCACGTCGCAAGTGCTCGGGGTATTTTCTCCAGTTTCCAGCGTGATCAAGCTGCGATCAATCCGAAAACTACCTACATCAGCCGTATCGATCGTTCGGTCGATGGTTTTGATGCATGAGCCGCTGAGCTTGTAGCGGAGCTTGTCCGTCGTTCCCGCGGGTGAATAGCTGACCTCTATGTCTTGCGTGCCACGTGAGAACTTGGTGCTGATCGCTGGGCTCGCAATCTCGAAGGGGCTCGGCATGGTGCACGACGAAAGTGGTGCGCCGGCTGCGCTTCCGCGATCAAAACGAACTGTGAACGTAGGATTGCTGCCAACCCCGTTAAACGTCGCGCTGTAACCCACCACGCCGAAAATCGAGCTACGCGAAAGCGCCTTCTCCACGCCTCCAGTGCTTGCATAGAGTTTGTCCTCGCCTTTGAGGTCCAAAAACGTCAGCGAAGAATCGATGGCTCCCTCTTGCAGGAAGACCGTCACCTCGTTGCTGTCGCCAGCGGATCCAACAACTTTCATGTCTGCGCCAATGTCTTTGAGTGTGAGTGCGGTCGAGTCGACCTTACATGCGCCCACCGTGCCGACCGCGCACACCAGATACAAGTAGCTTGTTTTCATGAGGAATCTCTCGCAGAGACGCCTGCGCCACTCAAGGGTTCATGATGCGGCCTGGGTCACACTTACCCCCCTTTGGGTGAGAAATTTGGGGAGCGGAATGCTGTGCGATCGGTCACGCTTCTTTGACGATGAACAAGATCAGCCAAGACAAAATGTTTTTGATCATTCTGGTTGCTACCTTTGCCGCGGGCGCCACCTTTCTTGGCGCGCTCACCATGAGCGGAATCGGAGGCAGCGGCAAACACGGCGAGGCTCCCGCCGCCCACGCTGCTGCCGAGGCCCCTGGCGCGGCACCCGCTGGCGAGCACCACTAAAAAGTTAGCAACGATCCAAATCGCGTTGCCGATACTCCGCGCCCGAAATGCGTTCTCCTGAGCGGGAGGCGAATTTCGATTGACAGCAATAGGGTACGCTCTTAAAGCGTGCCCGCCTGCTGGCGGAGGTTTCATGGTGCGCCGCGCGATGTGTTTGAGCTTTTTGGTTGGGCTTGGGGCTTGCGGTCGTGATCCTGAAACGATCACGCGTTCTCCTCTGCCGATTGTCACCCAGGGCAACACCCCGGCGCCCGACGCGGCGCTGAACGACCCGAATGCGCCAACGCTGGTGCAAGCGCCCACGAACAACTTCCAAGGCACAGTCTCAGAACTGCACTCCTTTCAGAACCGCAAGAGCGGTCTGCCTGTGAACCTACCGTTCGTGATCGTCACGGCAAACGCCGGCAACGGCGAGCAAATGTATGTGAACGATCCAGAGAGCGCGGACTTCTCTGGCGTGCGTGTTGAGCGCTGCGAAAAGACTGACAAGCTCTGCAAAGGCGCCCCGCCAGCAGTTGGCAGCGCGGTCACAATTGTAGGCACCCTGTTCGTGAACAAAGACGGCAGCGCAAGTGTGGGCAAGGTGAAAGTCACGCCAGCGACAGGCGCGGCAGTCGCTGTGGAACAACGTGGTGTCCTCGTGAGCGAAGTGGTTCCAGACAAGATCACCGGCAACGAAGCGATTCGCGCCATGCCCGTCAAGGTGGTGGGTGAAGACGGCCAGCCGCTGACTTTTGTAGTCGAAGACCTCGAGCCGGCGGATGACATGAACGCCAACTTTCCAGCCGAGCTCTCGGACACCTGCAGCGCGGCGAACTTGGCCAAGCCCGAAAATTCCATGGTCTCTTGCTGCCCAGCCGGCGTTGGTCCCAAATACTTCAGCTTCAAGGTGAAAGAAAAAGTGAGCGGCGCCATCGTGGCGGTGCAGA
>JBIKMD010001063.1:0-2616 GCA_044359465.1 Myxococcota bacterium | reverse complement strand
CGCACGAGCGCTTGCGGCACTACAGCAGAGGGAAACCCGAGCGGACCAGCAATCGGCGCAATGAAGGCAGTCAGATAGTCCATCGCGAGCGAGGCGCGCAGCATGCCTACTGCGACGAGCACGATCACCAAATAAGGCAAAATACGGACAAACACCTCGATCCCCTGCCGCGCGCCCTCGACCGCAGCTTCGTAAGGCTTCACACCGCGTGCGGCCCCGTACAGTAACATCGCCGCGGCCAGCAGCGGAAACGCCCACCCCGAAGCTGAGCGAAGCACTTGTAAGATTGGCGTGCCGGCCATCATGTTCGAGCCCAAACGAAAGGTCAGCAGCGCAATGAAGGCAACGGAGGCCAGGAGCACGGCGACCCACGTGCGCTTACTTGGAGCCAAAGGCGTGGGCTCGCGCTTGTCCTCTTCCACTTCCGCGGGCGTCAGCACTGGCGCACTGACCACCCCACGCGGCTCGAACCATCGAACCCGTTCGAGTAGCTTGACCCACAGGATTGCGACCACCATCGACACGATTGAGACGACAATCGTGGGCGCGATGATGTGACCCGCGGTCGCCGGATCGATGGCTGCGCGTGCCGCCACCACGTTCACTGGAAACGCGGCTATTCCTGCCGTATTTATCGCAAGGAACATGATCATGGCGTTGCTGGCCACGCCTGGCGTGATATCCAACGTGTTTAGCGCGCGCATGGCACGCAGGCCAAAAGCAGTAGCGGCGTTGTCCATACCGAGCACGTTGGCTGAAAAATTCATGATGATGGCGCCGAGCGCCGGGTGATCCTTGGGAATACTTGGAAACAGCCTCTTCATAGGCCGTTGCAGCGCACGCGCGAGCTGATCGAGCAGGCCGGCGCGTTCGACGATGCGAGTCAGCCCGAGCCACAAACATAAGGGACCTAGCAGCCCAATGGCGAGCTCAACCGCCGTCTTCGCACTTTGCATCATCGCGCCGCTCAGCGCGTCCATCTTGTCTGCCGCGAGTCCGGTCAAAACGGCGCCGAGCACGAGAAGTGTCCAAATGACGTTCACAGTGCGTCATCTTCGCCGCGCGGGCCCGCAGGAGCCACTTTTCTCCCGCTCAAAAAGCTTCCGCTTTCTTCGCAAACGCACGCTGACGCTGATGCAAACGACCTCGCTGACGCCGACGCGTTCCCGGACGATCTCAGACGCACCAACGAACGGGTCCGCGTACGCGTCAGCGAATGGCGTTTGCGTCGGTTTTTGTGGGGGAAAGAGGGCGCGTTCAAAAAGGCAGATCAGTTCGTGCAGTTGTTGTTCTGCTCCAAGAACAAGGTTCCCATACACAGCTCCTCGAGATTGGAGCAGGTGTCTGCATCCGTCCCTGTGCCAGCCGTGGGCGGCGTCGTCTTGTCACAGACGTTCGAACCCGTCCGATCGCAGTTGAAGCGGTCTTTTTCAGCTGTCGTTTCCGTCGAAAGCGCTTTGGTTTTGGGCTTGAGCGATGGAGTCTCTGGATTGAACACAACCTCCACCACCTGGGTCTCCGGCGCGGTCAAATCAGCGCGACCAACGGATTCGGCAAGAATGAGATCTTTGGTGACGGTGGGCGCTGGGACGTACCATTGCAGCGTCAAAGTAAGCGCATGCCCGATCGGGATCTTCGTGCATTCACCACGCGTCGCAAAGTCGCCATTGGCTTGAGATTGCATGGACAGTTCGCAATCCGGCACGTTGGGCTCTGGATCATCAGTGGCCGCTTTGCTGAATTTCAAGCGTGCCTTGATGACCGGTGTCGCTGGCAAGGTGCATTGCGCCTTGGTCAAAGGGAACGGAACGCTGATGGAGGTCGCCGCAGTAGGAGCAACCGTGGTTGGTTCGCCGCAGGCCAGCGGCGACAACACGACCAAGGCGCTAAGGAATGGAAGCGATGACTTCATAAACCTGTTCTCGGATCTGGTGCGCTGATTCGAACGGTCACATTGTCTGTAGGAACCGTACTGGTGCTGGTGCAAAGCTTTGCGCCCCCACACACCACACCAGCGGTCACGCCGCCCGCGACCAGCAGCGCGCCCACAACCATCACCGCAATGAACCAACCGCGCTTGTAGACCGGCGTTTCCACTGGCGTCTGTACGATGGTCACGGCGGGTCCGACGTTGCCCCTGGCGTCAATCGGCCCGGTGTTCTGACTAACGGTGCCGTCGACTGGAGCCTTCTTAATGTCGACGGGCTGCTGCTCTACCCGCGTGACGATTTTCACGAGATGGGGCTTCTCGGGCGACCCGTTACGACCAGGGCCGTTGCCCATGATGTCGAACGCTTCCAAGAAGTACTCGATATCCCGCGTCACAAAGGTGGCAGGAATGGTACCAACCCAAGCGCCCTTGGCCGCCTGCAGCAAGTCAATCGCGTTGTATTCGAGCTCGCCAACGCGGCGGAAATACAATTTTGGCTCAAAGATGTCTGATTGATCTTGGAACTCGACCTTGAGGTCTAAGTTCTGACCAATGACGCCTTTGGCGACCACAGCATGGAGCACACGAGGCGCCGTGGTGTCCGGCGCCGCATGCACCGGGAAGGTCATGAAGAGAACAAGGGGAGCTAGCAGCGCACTGATGAGACGCACACTAGAAAGACGTTT
>JBIKMD010001064.1:0-2616 GCA_044359465.1 Myxococcota bacterium | reverse complement strand
GCGGGGAGCGTCGGGTAGGTCCCAGCAACATGTGCGATGCCAAGCTCAAAAGGACGCGTCACCGGGGCTGGCTCGCTACAGGGGTCGACCAACCCGCGCTGGAGTGGCGCCGAGGTGGGCGTCGCCTCGGACACATAAACGGTAGTGGCGGGGGCGCCCCCCGAGCATCCAACGACAAACAAGCAGCACAGGCTCAGACGCAGCATGCCCGTCCACTTGCAAAGTGCCGTCCAGCTTTCAAGCAGCGGATTTATTGAAGAAAAAGCACCAGGCAGCGTGAGTGTTTCCCACCCGTCCCTGGGTAACGAGACCCCTCCCCTGACGGCGTTGTGAGACAAGCGCGTACGCACCCGATGCTTATCGGCAGGTGTGGCAAAGAACGGGCGGGTTTAACGCGCTTTAGAGCGAAACAATCTCGCCCGGTTCAGCGATATGCGACTTCAGGCCTGCGTCATTCAATGCGCGCCCAAGTGGTTCCTGCTGGTCAGGCTCGCCGTGCACCAGGAAAATGCGTTTGCTGTCTTTGCCGCTGGTCGTCGCAAAAGAGAGAAGCTCGTTCTTGTCTGCGTGCGCACTGAATGCATTCAGCACCTGCACATCCGCGCGCAACCATTTTTCGACGCCGAAAATTTTCACCTGTGCAGCACGCTCGACGATGCGCCTGCCGAGCGTGTGCTTTGCTTGGAATCCCACGATGACAATGGTGTTGCGTTCGTCTTCGACCGCGTTGCGAAGGTGGTGAAGAATGCGGCCGGCTTCACACATCCCACTCGACGAGATGATGATCGCGGAGTCCTGCAGCTTGTTGAGCGCCATCGATTCTTCGCGCGACTGCGTGTACGTGACGCCGTCGAAGTCGAAGAGATTACCGTGTTCGTCGAGAAAATGGCTCGCTTCTTCGTCGAAACACTCGGGATGCAGCTTGAACACTTCGGTCACGTTCATGCTCAGCGGTGAATCGATGAAGACGGGAATGTCAGGGAGGCGCCCCGCCCGCTTGAGCTGATTGAGGGCGAAGACGAGCTCCTGCGTACGCCCAAGCGCAAACGACGGTACAATCACTTTGCCTTTTTTTGCGATGGTGTCTTTGACCACCTTCTCCAGTGAATCATGCATCGAGTGCACGTCTGCATGCACGCGGTTGCCGTAGGTGCTCTCCATCACGATGTAGTCGACGGGCACTTTTGGCACCTCTGGGTCGCGCAGAATCGGCATGCCTTTGCGACCGAGATCACCCGAGAACAACAACCGTGTGAGCTGACCGCCTTCACCCAGCTCGATCAGAATTTGCGCTGAGCCCAAGATGTGACCCGCATCAATAAAGGTCACGCGCACGCCCGGGAGCGGCGAAAACGCGAAACCGTAGGGCATAGCAATGAATCGGCGTAGCGCGCGAATCGCGTCTTGTTCATGATAGAGGGGTTCGATGGGAACGAAGCCCGGCTCATCGCGCAGCTTTTCGTTGAGATACTCAGCGTCGCCCGTTTGAATCCGCGCCGAGTCACGCAGCATGTAGGCACACAGATCGCGTGTCGCGGGCGTCGTGTAGATGTGGCCCTGAAATCCGCGTTTGACCAGCGTCGGAATGGACCCAGAGTGGTCGACGTGCGCGTGACTGAGGAGTAACACGTCGGCGTTGATCGCATCTTTGTGCAAATGGGCGTTGCGCTCGCGCGATTCAGCACGTTTGCCTTGATAGAAGCCGCAGTCGAGCAGCACCGTGCCGTGCGGCGTGCGAATCAAATGCATCGAGCCAGTGACCGTTTGCGCAGCGCCAAGGAACTCGATTTCGTAGGGTCTCATAGGTCTCCAGCGAAAGATGGGAGCTTACCCTGACAACCCCAAAGCGCACATTCAAGCAGCAAGCAGTGCGCGGTACGGATCTAGCGCCGCCAAACAAGATCTAGGGTCTAGTTTCCATCGGGCGACGCTTGCTGCGACCCCAAGTTTCATGAGCACGGAACTTTCATCAACTCATGTGGGGGGTGCACGTGCGAGTCGGCCTTTCAGTTTCACTGATGTTCCTAGTGGCTTGCGAGCAACTCGCCGTCACACCGGTTACAGGCGGCAATCCGCTGCAGACGCGCGGCGTTTTACCGGATCCCAGCCCCAACACGCCGCGGCGCAATCGTAGCCCGCTCGACGCCATCGCGCCCGAGGATCCGCCGGTGGCCAATCGTGGTCTTCTCGTCTACAACGGCTATCCGCACAACGGCGCGAAGGTCGATTCGACCGGCTCTTCGCTTTTTCCAGGCGTGGATGGCGCGACGGTGGGCCTAGGCCTGTTCGGGTACGAGTTCGGCGTTGGGATCGGTAGCTTTGGATCTCAGGTGCGCTATTCGAACCTCGGCATCGGTAAGGATGGCTGGTCGGTTGCGTTTCACTTCGCGTACTACTCGACACTGCCCGACGCGACCAACCCGCTCCTTCGGCTTCGCTTTAGCAACGGCTCGCCGATCGATTTTCATATTCGGACTGGCACCGCTGAACAGAGCAAGGGCCCAAAGACCCTGGAAGGAACCAAGGGCCTATCTGGCGATATCAAGGTCGGCACCGTGGAAAAACCGGGTGGTGTGCTCGAGATCATTGGCGATAGTACCTTCGCCGTGGGCGAGC
>JBIKMD010001062.1:0-2617 GCA_044359465.1 Myxococcota bacterium | reverse complement strand
AGCAAGGGCAAGCGACGCCCTGCGCGACGGTCCCGCCGCTGCGCGCCGCTTGGTCCTCTTCACGGGTGACACTGTTGCACTCGACGTTTGGAGGCAAAGCGGCGATGCTGACGCGGAGGCTTTTGCCGCATTGCTCGCGTGCGACGCGCTGGCACCCACCACCGGAGCGGATGCAACGACTACGAATGACGCCTTCAGCGCGCTCGAGGCTGGCGACCCTCGCGCGGCACAAAGCGCAGCCGCTCGCATCCTCGCCACTACGCCGCAGAACTTCGACGCCTGGCGCGCGCTCCTCATTGCCTGTGACTATCGGCAAGACGACGACTGGGCGCAGCCCGCTGAGCCAGGACTCAAAGTCGCGAGCACACTGATGGACGTGACGCAGGGCACTCGTGATCGGACGGTGAGCGCGCTGCGCGCCTTTGCCATGCGTGTTGTCGAAGCGCACGCCTGTACCTATGACAGGCCCATGGAACTGCCGAGCGCGTAACTTGCGAACACGCTTGCGGTTTTATGTGTTTTGTTCGACACGCTGCGCGCCGTGAAGTTTCAAGCCGCTCGCGCCGAGTTGCGATCCATGATCGTCCTTGGCACTCCCATCATCATTGCCCAGCTCGCCCAAAGCGCGATGGCGCTCGTTGATGTGTATCTCGTGGCACCGCTCGGGCCTCAAGCGATTGGTGCTGCAGGCCTTGGCGCCAACGTGTTTTTCGGGCTCGCCTTTACCATCGCAAGTGTCTTGCTCTGCCTCGACACACTGGTCAGCCAGTCCATCGGCCGTGGCGACAGACCCTATGCCGCACGTGTATTCATGCAAGCGCTCGCGCTTGGGCTCGCGCTCATTCCCATCTCCTGTCTCGCCATGGCCGCAGTGGTTTGGAAGCTCGACGCGCTCGGGGTTGACGCTAGCGTAGCGCCGCTCGCCAAGCAGTTCATTCTCGCAACCATTCCTGGAGTCCCGGCGCTCATTTTCGCGTTTGCTGCCACCAAATTCTTACAAGCGCACAACCGTTCTTTGCCCGTGATGCTGATTGCGATCGCAGCCAACGTCGCCAACTACTTCTTGGACATGGGGCTCATCTACGGCAACTACGGCTTCCCTCAGCTCGGTGTCGTGGGCGCTGGCATTGCCACGACGTCATCGCGTTGGTTCATGGCGATAGCCTTCGCGGTGGTGCTCGTACGCGCGCGTTACCCCTTCAAGGTGAAAGACTTCGGCATCGATTGGCAGCTTTGGAAACAGATGCTGCTCCTTGGTGTGCCCGCAGCAGGGCAAGTCGCGCTGGAGATTGGCATGTTCGTGCTCGCCGGCTTCATGATTGCGCGCTTTGAAGCGGACTTGCTCGCCGCCCACTACATCTTGCTCCAGCTCGCCTCGTTGACGTTCATGGTGCCACTCGGCGTGTCTTCTGCTGCCAGCGTTCGTGTGGGGCACGCGATCGGCGCCGGCATGCCACGCGAAGCGGTGCTCCGGGGTCAAATTGCGATCCTGTTTTCGGCCGTCGTCATGGCTGGCTCGGCTGCTGCGCTCCTCCTGTTTGGCCGGCAGCTCGCCAACGCGTTTGGCGCACGAGCCGGCGTCACCGAGGCGTTTCTCACGCTGGTCACTGCGGCTGCTGCGTTCCAAGTATTCGATGGAATTCAGGTGACGACCACAGGCGCTTTACGCGGACTAGGCGACACACGTTCTACCTTCTTCGTGAACGTTGCAGGGCACTGGCTGATTGCTTTTCCAATCGCGCTGCTCTTCGGTTTTTATCTCGACTGGCGCGCCCAAGGCGTGTGGATTGGCCTGATGGCAGGCCTGACTTCCGTGGCAATCATGTTGATGTTTGTCTGGCAGTGGCGTGTGCGCCGTCTGCTGCGCGAAGCAGCGTGATCAAGTAGTCGCAAGCGCGCGGGAGACGACGTCTTCAATCGTGCGCTGCGAGTTTTCATCTAACGAAACGAACTCCAGCCCCATGCCCATCGCGCTGTGATGCACCACACGTGCAAGTCCCTCGATGAGGCTTTGTCCACCGTCGAGTGCGAAGCTAATGACCACAAGCGTGCCCGTTTCATAGGGCTCTGGGGTGCGTACGAAAAGACCGCCAACAGATAGATTTTGGGCCCACTCACGCACGAACGAATCAAAGTCTTTGAAACGAAACTGGACGAGGAAGGTCAGTCGGGCCCGCGGATGCTTGCGCAGTTGCTGCTCTGTGCTCGTCATACCTAACGCGATCATAACGCAGCGTCATTTCGCCGCCGCAGGAAATTGCAAAAAAATGGACATGACGCTCCCCCATTTGCGGTGTCCCCCTGGTAAAAAACAGGCGTGCATGTGCGCTTTCGCGTTACACTCTCAGTAGTGAGTGCGGCGGAATCAGACATTCTGGGAAAGAACTTCCTGTTTGCGCAGCTTGATGAACGTGAGCTCGCAGATCTCGCCAATGTCGTAGAAAGAAAACGCTACAACCCAGGCGAGTTCGTCGTGCGCGAAGGCGACATGGGCACAGCACTGTATCTGGTCGCCAAAGGTGGCGTAAACGTTACCAAATCCTTGGAGGGCCACTTTCTCGCCTACCTTGGTACCGGCGGCTGTTTTGGTGAAATGGCGTTGTTCATGGGGAGCGCC
>JBIKMD010001061.1:0-2618 GCA_044359465.1 Myxococcota bacterium | reverse complement strand
GTGGCCACGGGGATTTCGTCTTGCGTGGGCGCCACGGTTTGCGCAATCTTCTTTTGCAAGCGCGTGAAGAACTGCGGATCGATCTCGCCTTCGTCTTCAGGCACCACGGCGGACAGATCGTGAAAAGTGCTTTTGTTTCCGCGGTCTATGAGCACCAGGCTGACGAGCTTGGCGCTCAGCCGCTCGCCCACCGCCATGATGTTGTCTTGCGAGCGCGGAGACAGCTCTTTGATCACGCCGATGGCGCGCAGAAACGAACGCAGGCGTTTGAGCTCGTCACGCACGAAGCTGATCGCTTCTTCTCGCAAGGCCGGCGTTTTGATCGCGCCTTCGACGGCTTGCACGTGGTTGCGATCGAGCAGATCGACGAGCGTATCGAATGACTCACCTTTGAGCGCAGCCTCTGCCGAGCCGAGCAGCAGATTCGTCGTGCCCTCGCTCTTGGTCGTGCCGCTCATTGCAGACACTACGGCGATGACTTGTTGTTTCTTCTTAGTGCTTTCAATGATGGCCGCCACGCTCTGCAAACGTTCGGCGTTGCCTACGCTCGTGCCACCGAATTTCTGAACTACGATTCCCATGATTGGCCGCCGAGTATCATAAAGTCTTTTCCATTCGCACGTGCGGAATGCCTACTTCGTCGTAGACATCGCTCGTGCGCTTGTAACCGAGGCGCGTATAAAAACCGATGACGTGCGCGCGTGCATTCATCCAAATCAGCGGCAATTTCCGCTTGGCTGCTTCCTTCTCGAGCGCGCGGACGAGCGCGCGGCCAATAGCGCTGCCTTGGTGCTCGGCTGAGACGGCCATTTGTCGGAGCTGTCCTTTCACAGGGTCGAGCGCGACAGTGCCCACGACACTGCCACCTGCCAAGGCGGAAATGTGCACCAGCACGGGATTCAGATCGGGAACGTAGTCTTTGCGGGCTACCCCGAGTGGCGCGCGGAGCACCTGGTAACGCAGCTCTACACTATCGCGAAAAATCGGATCACCTGGCTCGCAGAACATGAGCGTCGGCGCGGGGGCGTGCT
Organism: Myxococcota bacterium; assembly: GCA_044359465.1. Classification (GTDB taxonomy): domain Bacteria; phylum Myxococcota; class JADLHZ01; order JADLHZ01; family JADLHZ01; genus JADLHZ01. The sequence goes on along the minus strand of JBIKMD010001061.1, from coordinate 1,587 downwards.
GGCGTTCGTGATTCCAGGGCGTGAGCGGTGTGTAAGAGCTGAGGCGCAGCGCCGCGGTGTGCTCGGCGAGGGGCCCCATCCCCATCACACGACGCAAAAAATCGACGTCGTCCGGCAGCGCCAGCGGGCAAGGGACTAACACGCCGTCAACGAAGTGATGCTCGGTGCCGTAGTACTGCGCCTGCCCGTCCAGCACGCGCACGCGGTCGTCTAACATCGCGGCGCGTTCTCTCTGGGCGTCGGTCGCTGGCCCAAGCAAGAGCTGCGCGCGTGCAAATCGCATCAAATCGGGTGCGTGCACCGCAGGGTAGGCGGCGGCAAAAGCTTCGTCATCCGTCATGGCGTCCTCGCTTCTTGGCCAGGGCGCCTAGGTACATGGCCACGCCGCGAGTCACAAGTCGTGGCAAGTGCACTTGACCCCGCCTCCAAGGGCAACGCATGCAACGCCCATGAGCAAGCGCGCCCTGATCAGTGTGTCGGACAAGTCAGGCTTGGTTGAATTTGCGGAGGTGCTCGTTCGTCACGGGTACGAGATTGTCTCTACGGGCGGCACCATGAAGGCGCTCGCGACGCAGGGGATTCCAGTGACGTCGCTCTCTGATGTCACCGGCCACCCCGAAATTCTCGATGGCCGCGTCAAGACGCTGCATCCCGCGATTTTTGCTGGAATCCTCGCACGCGACACCGACGAGCATCTGCAGACAGTGGCCAAGATGGGCTACAAGCTCTTCGACTTGGTTTGTGTGAATTTGTATCCCTTCGTTCAAGCCTCGCGAAAACCGGGAATCTCAGATGCCGACCTCATTGAAGAGATCGACATTGGAGGCCCGTCGCTGCTTCGCGCGGCTGCCAAGAACCATGCGCGTGTAGCGGTGGTGAGTGATCCCGCGGACTATGCGGACGTCATCGCAAGCTTGGAGGCGCACAAAGGCCAGCTTGGCGTCGACCTCAAGGCGCGGTTGGCGATTCGCACGTTGTATCGAACCGCTGCGTACGACGCGCAGATCGCACAAACGCTGGCAGCGCGTGCGGAGCAACCCGTGCACGATTTGCGGCAAGTCGCGTTTGGCTACGAGCACGCGTACAGTCTGCGTTACGGTGAGAATCCGCACCAGCTGGCTGCCGCGTTCATTGATCCGCTGGCGTCGCATTCTTTGCTCGCTGCGGCAAAGCTCCAGGGCAAAGCCCTCTCGTACAATAATCTGCTGGATACCGACGCCGCGCTGCGCATCCTCCTTGATACCCAAGGTCCGTGCTGCGTCATCGTCAAACACAACACGCCGTGTGGGGCCGCGCTGGCGCCTACCATCGAGGCCGCTTACGATGCGGCCCTCGCGAGTGATCCCAAGAGTGCGTTTGGCGGCATTGTCGCGCTCTCTGAACCGGTGGATGAGAAGCTCGCAAAAAAGCTCAGCGAGATCTTTCTCGAGGTGATTGTGGCGCCCGAGTTCGCGCCAGCTGCGCGCGAGTTGTTACAAAGCAAAAAGAACGTGCGCTTGCTGGAGCTCAAGGAGTGGCGTGAGCTCAAGCCACCAAGAATCGAAGCGCGGGCCATTCTGGGCGGCGTCGTCGTGCAGACACCAGATA
>JBIKMD010001060.1:0-2620 GCA_044359465.1 Myxococcota bacterium | reverse complement strand
GCAAACATCGATCTCGGCCGCTGTGAGGTCGCCAAGAAGGCTGCTCTGGACCTGTCTCTGATCGGCGACCCAAGGTTGGCATCCCGCAAGCATAGGATTGCTTCGTCGTGCAAGGCGAAGGCGCCGGAGCTCACGCAGCCAAGCGAGAGCACGTCTTTGGAGCACGAGAAGGAGGCGCACCAATGATTCCGTTGTTTCAGTCACTCGCACCACTCGAACGCACACTCGACTACCAAGCAGAACGCCAAGCCGTGCTCGGCTCGAACTTGGCGAACATGAATACGCCAGGCTTCGTGGCCAAAGACCTCGCGCCGCAGAGCGAAACCTCCTCGGACTTATCGCTCGCTGTGAGCGACGGGCGTCATTTGAGCAGCACGCAGACCACTGCGACGAGCTCGATTGTGAACGACGAGACCACCCCCGCTGGCCGCGACGGCAACAACGTCAGCCTAGAACGAGAGATGGCCAAAATGATGACGAGCTCGCTGCGCTACGACGCAGCAGCAGAGATTGTTTCACGACGCCTAGCGATGCTGCGTTACGCCGCATCTGATGGCCAAGGTTGAGGGAGCAGACCATGGACTTCTTTACAGCAGCAGATGTCATTTCTTCGGGGCTGAGCGCCGAGCGCACGTTGATGAACACGACGTCATCGAACTTGGCCAACGCGCAAAGTACGCGCACGAGCGAAGGAGGTCCCTACCGCCGCCTCGATCCCGTGTTCGAAACGCAGCCGAGCTTTCAAGCCGAGCTAGACGCGCAGTCGGCACCAGGCGTGCAGGTCAGTGAAATCAAATCGGACGCAGCCGCGCCGCGTCTGGTCTACGACCCAAGTCACCCGGACGCCAACGCGAGTGGCTACGTGGCAATGCCGAACGTCAACATGGTCGAAGAAATGGTGAACATGATCCAAGCGTCGCGCGCGTACGAAGCTGGGGTCAAAGCAATGGGCACACTCAGCTCGATGGCCGAACGCGCCATCAGCATTGGAAAGTGAGGCTGTCATGGATGTGAAACTGCTCGGTTCAGTGGCGCCGGAATTGGTGAGTGACCGAATCACCCTCGGCAAGCCACCAGTGGCGCCAGGCGAGTCGTTCGAAGGTGCGCTCACCAAAGCGATTGAAACGACGACCAAGACTCAGGCCAGTGCCGAAGCGAGCGCGCAGGCCTTCGCCAAAGGAACCGGAGAGCACATGCATGAAAACATGATCGCGCTCGAAAAAGCGAACGTCACGCTGCGAATGATGGTGAGTGTCCGCAACCGTGTGGTCGATGCCTATCGCGACCTCATGCACATGAGCTGAAACCATGGAACCTCTACTCGCGCAGATCAAAGAACGCCTGCTTGCACTGTCACGCACCGCGCGCATCGCGCTCGGTACCGGAGCAGCGACCGTTGCCCTGCTCGCGCTCCTCGTGTCGAACAACGAATCGGTCACGACGGAAGCTTATCTGTTCACCGGACTCGACGCAGCAGACGCCGGTGAGATTGTCACGCATCTCAAGGAGCAACGGATCCCGTTCGCGCTCGGACAGAACGGTACGGCGATCCTCGTGAACGAAGCGAAAGTACACGAGCTGCGCCTCGAATTGGCGCAAAGCGGCCTACCCAAGGGTGGCGGCGTCGGCTTCGAAATCTTCGATCGTCCGAGCTATGGCCAAAGCGAGTTCGTGCAGCAAAAGAACTATGCGCGTGCGTTGCAGGGCGAGCTCGAGCGCACCATCACCTCTATGAGCAGCGTGCTCAAAGCGCGCGTGCACTTGGTGCTCCCTGAACGCCGCCTGTTTCGAGACCCAGCAGAAAACGCAAGTGCCTCCGTGGTGGTCAAGCTGCGCCCGGGTCGCCAGCTAGGAGAAGCCCAAGCGGCCGGCATTCTCCACTTGGTCTCCTCGAGTGTCGCCGGCCTGAGCCCGGACCGCATCACGCTGGTCGATGATGCAGGTAACGTGCTCGCCAGCCGCGGAAGCAGCGACGTTTCTATGGAGAAACTCGGCTACAAACGTAAATTCGAACGCGACATTGAAGACAAGCTCAAGGTCATGCTCGACCGCGCACTCGGTTCGGGCCAAAGCGCCGTTCAAGCCACTGCTGAGCTAGATTTCAGCCAGATCGAACGCACGGAAGAAGCTTACGATCCGCTGCGCACCGCGCTCCGAAGCGAACAACTGAGCACCGAAACCCAAACCCGTGAACAAGCCTCATCGGGCGGCGTAGTCGGCGCTCGCGGCAACTTGGTGACCGGAGCACCAGCGGATGCTCCTGCCTCACAACCCGTGACGAGCTCACAGCAAAAAAACGGTTCTACGAAGAACTACGAAGTCACCAAGGTGACCAATCGGACGGTCCAGTCGGAGGCCAGAGTGCAGCGCCTGAGCGTGGCACTGATGGTCGACGGTACCTACTCAGGCCCACAGCGTACCTTTGCCCCGCTACCAGCCGAACGCATGGAGGCAATCGAAGCAGTCGCCAAACAAGCGATGGGGTTCGATGAAAAACGCGGCGACCGTCTTACAGTTCGCTGCGTTCCATTTTTCGCCCCGGCGGTCGAAAACGATGCAGAGGTACCACCACCCACCGTCGAACGCGTGCGTGAAATTGCGAAACAATGGGCCATTCCCG
>JBIKMD010001059.1:0-2621 GCA_044359465.1 Myxococcota bacterium | reverse complement strand
GAAGAGCACCACAGCGAGCATGACGGCGATGATGCTCGCCAGGTAGTAGCGGTCGTTCCACAGTGCTTTGCCGAGCGTCATGGGCGTGCGCGACAGAACCACCGTGCCGAGCAGGCGGTCGCCATCGATCACCGGAAGCGCGACGAAGACCCGCCAACCGGTGTTGCGGCTGATCGAGCTGAAAGGCGCAGGGGAGGGGTCGCTCGCGACGCGTTCGCGGAGGCCCGTCGCAACTTGTCCTCTCAGCGCGCTCGCGACTTCCTCCCGGTGGGCGAGCGATTGACCGATTTCTGAACCACTCGTGGCGATCACCACGCCGCTCGCGTCCGTGACACGGATGCCGGCGAGGGTGGCGCTGCGTGTCTGAGCAATGAGCGTTGCGATGCTGCGGCCTGCGATCACTGCGAGCGGATCAGCTGCGCGTTCACTTGGCAGCGCGTCGAGCGCTCGAGGCAACACCCGATCAAAGGTGGTGTCTAGCTCAACCCGCACCATGGTTGGCGTCTCATCGCGCGGGCCTTCCAACTTGGTGCCGACAAGAGAACGTTGTTCTACTTCGAACGCCTGTACGTACGCCGCGCCGATGACTGCGCCTTGCGCAACGAGCTCCGCCTGCGTTTGCCGCACTAGCTGCGTGTCGTATACGCGCAGACCGGAGAACCCAACGAGCGGCAGCAGGAACACAATCAGATTGAGCGCTAAGAGAACGGTGCGAAGCTTCATTCGTCTTTCAGCTTGTAGCCAATGCCATGAATCGTCTCGATGACATCGCAGCCAAGCGAGCCGAGCTTCTGACGCACGCGGCGCATGTGACTATCGACAGTACGGTCGCTGACGAAGTGTTCTTCTCCGTGCGCACCATCGATCAGCTCCGAGCGCGAGTACACCTTGCCCGGGTGACCGAGCAGCGTACGCAGAATTCCGAACTCAGTCGCGGTCAGCACCATCGTCTTGGCTTTGAAACGCACTTCATAGCGGTCCAGATCGAGCTCGAGGCCGCCGTGTTTCATCGCGCGTGCCGCCTCTGGTACCGCCGCAGCGGTCTCGGCTTTTGGCATCGTGCGACGCAGTACCGCTTTGACGCGCGCTACAAGCTCACGCGGGCTGAACGGTTTGGTGATGTAGTCATCGCCGCCTAGCTCTAGGCCCAAGATGCGGTCGATCTCATCATCTCGCGACGACATGAACACGATGGGCACCGCGGATTTTTGCCTGACCCGCTTGCACACCTCGGTGCCGTCCATCTCTGGCATCATGATGTCGAGCACGATGAGATCGAAGGTTTGCGCCAGTGCCAAGCGTAAGCCTTCTGCCCCGTCTTTCGCTTCCGTTGGCGTCATTCCTGCTTGTTCGATGGCAAAACGGACGACCTCTCGGATGCCCGGATCATCGTCGACCACCAATACCTTCGCTTTGCTCATGCCTAGGTACGTAGCTTCGAGTGAAAAAGCGCGCAACTTCAGCGCGCCCCTTGCCGAAACTAAGGCGCCTTCGGTTGTGGAGACCAGGGGGCCCGATTTCATTCGGTTTTTTCTACGGGTGACACATGTTAGACTTCGATCGCTTCGCTCAAATCAAACGTATTGGTGGTGAACCTGCTGCGCTGCGCCAATTGCTCGCGGCAAAAGACAAGGGCGCCCAGCCGCGCGAGATCGTCGATATCGCTAAGGAAATCGAGCTTTCAGCCACATCCTTGGCCCGTCTGCGTGCCTTGCTTGGGGTCAGCCTGGTTGACGAAGCGCCCGCGCCCAAAGAACGCCGCAAAAAAGCGCGTCCGCTCGACCGCCACCGTGAACGCCGCGCCATGCAGCGCTTGATCAAGAGTGAAGGCCGCAGCCCTGCGGGGTTTGTCGCCTATCCAATCAATGACGAACACACGGACGTGGTGCTGCGCTTGTTTGGCGCGTTCTTCGACCGCGGTTTCGACCTAGAAGACGACCAAGCGCTCTTCGTCGTGCGCGAAAGCGATGATGACAAACTTTGGCTCTGCGCCATTGAACGTGAGCGTGAAGCCGCGACCCGCGTGAGCCCTGTGCTCGCCGCCGGTGACATTCCTACGCGTGTTGACGAAGACACCTTTGCGTCGCTGTTTCCAAGCGCACCAGCCATCGACGAGATCGAGACCGAAGGGCTCATGAAGTTGATCGTCCGCTCCAGCAAAGGTTTCTGATACACTTGGAGCGTGGACCCAACCCGCTCTTTGATTGAACGCGCTTCACCTGTTCTGCGTGAGGCCGCCAAGAAGACATCCCTGCTAGGAGCGATTGCTTGGCCTGTAGAGGTCGAAGAGCGCTTTTTTGCGAACAAGGCGCGCGAGCTACCGACGCCGGGTTATGAGATTGATCGCCAAGCAATAGAAGCGCGGGTGCAAACGCTCGCCGCGCTCGAAGCGTCGATCGAAGGGCGCGACGACATTTCACTGTGGCTACGCCGCACGACGCATTCGTTCATTGACGGCAACCGTTTGCTTCTCTCGCTCGGCACCAAAGCATTCTACGATGTTTCACGCGAGCTCTATGGCGGTGCGCGCACAGCGTCTTGGGAAGAAGGCACCCAAAACATTGTGCTCGCAGAACACATTCTGAGTCGCCTGGAAGCGCAGGGGTGGGATGAAACGACGG
>JBIKMD010001058.1:0-2624 GCA_044359465.1 Myxococcota bacterium | reverse complement strand
ATGGCTCAAACGTGTGGCGCGCACCAGCCAAGACGAAATGAGCGACCTCGGATTCACGGCGTTCGAAGCTGTCAGCGGCATTCGTACCTTACAAGCATTTGGCATTGAAGCCCACGAGCGCGCACGTTTCGACGCGAGCGGAGAGCGTCACCTGCGTGCCATGCTGCGCAGTTATTTGATTCGCGCCGTGCGCTCGCCTGTCATGGAGTTTCTTGGTGCAGTGGGGCTTGCGCTACTCGTGCTCTACCTCGGCCGTGCCGCCGCGAGTGGAAAGGTAGACGCGGGGCACATTGCCATGTTCGCGACTGCTGTGATTTTCATGTACGAGCCGGTGAAAAAACTCGGCAACGTATCTGACATGCTCGCTGCTGGCTCGGCCGCGCTCGATCGTATTGAAGAGTTAGAGACCGCAGAAATTACCATTCCCTATTCTTCTGGGCCGGCACCGGTGACGCAGGTGCGTGGGGCCCTTCAAGTGAAGGGCGTGTCGTTCAAGTACGCTGATGCCGCCGTGCTGAGTGATGTCGACCTCGACGTACCCGCGGGCAGCGTGTGCGCGCTCGTAGGACGCAGTGGGGCGGGGAAGAGCACGCTCATGCAACTACTCCTGCGCTTTTACGATCCGAGCGCGGGTTCCCTCGCTCTGGATGGTGTGGACCTCAAACAGTGGCCGCTCGCAGCATTGCGTGCGCAAATGGCTTGGGTGTCTCAGGACGTGTTCTTGTTCAATGCGAGCGTGCGCGAGAATTTGCGCATTGGTGCGTTGCAGGCCGATGATGCGGCGATCTGGCGCGCGCTAGATGCAGCGCACGCGAGCGAGTTCGTCAAAGCTTTGCCCCAAGGTTTGGATACGGCGCTTGGTGAACGCGGCGTCACCTTGTCTGGCGGGCAGCGGCAGCGCATTGCCATCGCACGCGCGTTTTTGCGCAATGCGAAAGTACTCTTGCTCGATGAAGCAACGAGCGCCCTAGACGCGCAGAGCGAAGCTGCCGTGCAAGCCGCACTCGAGCAGCTCATGCGAGGCCGCACCACGATTGTGATCGCACATCGACTGAGCACGGTGAAGCACGCTGATATGATTGCCGTAATGGAACATGGTCGTATTGTCGAAGTGGGCAAGCACCAAGAGCTCGTGGCCAAAAAAGGCCCGTACGAAACTTTGGTCTCGTTGCAGATCGAGGGGCGGCTAGAAGCGTGAAAGTCGCCAAGACGCTGACGCTACTTCTTGTTTTGATTGTCATCGCCTGCGTCGCACGCGTGTACGCTTTGCAGGTACCGGTCACGCCGGAGCACAAAGAGCAACGCGTCGTACGGGGCGCTATGCATGTGCATACCAGTGCTTCTCACGACGGCCATCAGTCACTCGCGGACATCGCCCGAGGAGCCAAAGCAGCTGGCCTCGATTTTGTGGTCGTGACGGATCACAACCAAACCTTCAGCGAACCGTTTTACGCCCCAGAAGGCGTGCTCGTTGTTCCAGCGGTTGAGCTTTCGTTGCAGGAAGGCCACGTCCTAGCGCTCGGCATGAGCGAAGCGGCGGTGGACAAAGCGCGTGCGAATCTAGACGCGTTGTCTTTGCTGGACGTCAGGCGCGAAGCGAGGCTGATGATCGCGGCGCATCCTGATTCCTCTAAACATCCTATTGCCGACGGTTTGCTCGAGAGCTTCTTCGGTTACGAGTTACTCAGCTCTAGCAGCGATTTCTACGCGCTGCTGAGGTCTCGCCGTGCCCCGTGGCTGTTGTCGTATCCGTTCAATAAAACCCTGGCGCTCAGCGCCATGTATCCGTCTCGTGCGCGCGGCATTGAGCGCTATGATCGTTTGAGTGGCGGACCGCTCATCGCTTGCGGCAGTGACGATCACGGCCGTATTGGCGCACCGGAGCGTTTGCAAACCTATGTGACCTACTTGCCAACCTTCATTCCCGAGCGGGACGCGAGGAGCGACGCGAACGCGATCATCACGCACTTGCTGGCGAGAGAAAGTTATTGCGCGCTTGGCCTCTACGGCGACGCGTCGCCGCTGAGTGTCACCATTCGCAGCGCCGAAGGCATCGCGACCATGGGCAGCAGTGTGGCAGCGCCGGCCATTCTTCGCGCGCGGTGGAATGGCACGGTACCCGATGGGCACCGCATGTATTTGCTGCGGGATGGAGAGGTCCTCGATTCAACGACCTCGACGGGCATCGACCGAACGCTTGTCCTCCCGGGTCGCTACCGCATTGAGCTGGGTCGCGATGTGCCGAAATTCTTCTTTGGCACGAGGCACTTGCGCTGGATTTACAGCAATCCGATCATCGTCGGTCCCAGCGCCGCCTGAGTCGCGCGCTGCGCTTGCGTTCGGATGACGGGTCCGCTAACCCGTCGCGCGCAATGGGAAAACGATTTGCCATGCACGAGCTGATGTTCGACGCCCGCGAAGCCGCGGCCGCGGCGGAAGTGTTGTCGACGAGCGCGTGGCAGGGCGACGGCAAATTCTGCAAACGCGCTGAGCAGAAGCTCTCTGATCTGTTGGGCGGCGGGGATGCGCTGCTCACCACCAATTGTACGCACGCCATAGAAATGGCCGTGGCGCTCGCTGGAGTGGGGCCGGGCGATGAAGTCATCGTTCCTTCGTATGCCTTC
>JBIKMD010001057.1:0-2625 GCA_044359465.1 Myxococcota bacterium | reverse complement strand
CAATGAGCGAGTTCTGCAAACGCCGGTCTGCTTCACGCAGCCGCTGGCAGAGCTTACGCATCATTCGGATGGCAATCTCCGAGTTCTGCCGCACCATGGTCTCGAAGGTTTCTTTGTCGATCTCTACGAGCTCTGCGGTGTCTGACACCGTTGCGGTGGCCGAGCGAGGCAGGCCTTCAAGGAGTGCCATTTCTCCGAAAAATTCTCCGGCGCCTATGTGCGCAAGAACAATTTCTGTGTCTCCGAGCTTGCGCCAGACCCGCACGCGGCCGGACTTCACCACGTACATACGGCTACCGGGATCGTGCTCATGAAAGAGCACAGTTCCCGCGACGTAGGTTCGGGTCAGCGCGCTGTCATCATTCATTTTTCGGCTTCGGCTTTCTGAATGATCATCTTCACCGAGCTTGCGTCTTTGGCATCAGGTGCCATGCGCAAATAGGCCTTGTACGACTCAATCGCTTTTTCGCGTTTGTTTTGCGACGCGTAGGTCACACCCAAGCCGCGGTAGGCGAGCGCGAAGCTCTGATCCGAGTCGAGCGCCTTCTTATATTCAGCGAGTGCGTCACCATATTTGCGCTGCAAATACAGCTTGTTGCCCTTCACATAGTGATCCAGCGCGAGCGCCCTTTTTGCCGGGTCTACGGCTGTTTTGTCTTCGCCTGCGCCGCTCGGCGCGCTGGCGGTGCCAGACACCGCAGTGGCGCCAGAGGCCGCGCTTGTGCCAGACACTGCAACTGGCGCTGAAGTGGTGCCAGACACTGCGGGCGCCGTTTCGACGATGGGAGGGACGGGGTCTTTGCTCGCGGCAGTGGCTAAAACGATCGCAAGCACGACGAGAACAACCGCGCCAAGTCCGCCAAATACGAAGAGTTTTTTTCTGTGCGACTTGAGCGCCGCAGCATCGTCTTCTTCCAGCGTTTCGTCGCTGGGGGTGGAGACCACTATCGCCGGCGGGGGTGCTTTTTCGGGACGGTCGTTTTGCGGGATCGATGGGAGACCGAGTGCTTCAGCAAACGCATCGAGCTCATTCTTCTTGGGGACCGGGGGTGGACCTTTTTGCCCCGCCAGCGGCGGTGGTCCAGAGCCTCCTATGGACCAACCCTCGTCTTTGGCGTCTTTTCCTAGGGCAGGTGGTGCAACTGTGTCCCACGGTGCCTGACCGCTTTGCGTACTCATCGATTGCAGCGACGAAGCAGTGGGCGCTTTGTTCGGCATGGGCGGCGGCGTGAGCGCAGCCGCAAATGATCCACCGGCAAGACTCAACAATTGCAGATCATCGCTGACGCCGACGTTTGTTTGGGGTGCTGGCGCGACCGGCGGTTCAGTGTCTGGCACCGGCTCGAGCTCAGGTTCGAGCTCCGGCATGGACTGGGGAACCGCAGGCGTGTCTTCATTGAACAGGTCTTGAACTGGCGGCTGCGCCGTCACCTCGTCGCGCCTGATGGTCGCGGTGTGTCCCAAAGGATCGGGTTCAGGCTCAAGCGAGGCCTGGACCGCTTGCGGCGCCATACCGGGTGACTCCCCGGAAAGCTCGGGGGCCATTTGGCTGGGCGAAATGTGAAAGAAGGGAATCAGCTCCACCGCCGGCGACGCTTGCGATGGAAAGGTGAGCGCCACCATGGCCGGGAAATTTGCGGGGAAATAGACGGGTTTCTCACACCGTGGGCAAAGCGAAGGAGAAACCGGCGGCGTTGTCACCGTCAGTGTCGTGGAGCAATTTGGGCAAGGAACTTCCATGTTTTTGTAATCGGTGTGGAAGTATAGGGGTAGGTGCAAGCCGACTCAATTATTGTTGAGTCAGTTCATCGAGAGCGCGAATTCATCGATTTCGCGCAGCGCAGCTCAAGCGAGCAGTTTGGCGAAAACGTCGATCCAGCGCTGCGGCATCAGACCCACAATCAGGGTGCCAAATGTGGTTACGACGAGTGCACCTGTGAGCCAAGGTGAGAACACGCGCGGTTCGAGATTGCCGCGCGCCGGTGCATTCTTCATGAACATGTAAACAATGACACTCAGGTAGTAGTAGACAGACACCACCGAGTTGAGCACGGCAACGATCACGAGACTAACGTGGCCAGCGTCCAGCGCAGGTCCAAAGAGCAGCACTTTCCCAGTGAAGCCTGCGGTCGGCGGGATGCCGGCAAGCGCGAACATGAACACCGCGAAGGCGATGCCAAGCGCAGGATGCTGAAAGCCCACACCAGCAAAGCGGTTGATCAACATTTCGTCATGACGACCGTTCTTGCGCTCGAGCGCGATCAACACGCCGAACGCGCCAAGCGTCGAGAGGCCATAAACAAAGAGGTAGAAGACGAGCCCTTGGACCGCCACATCGCCGCGTTCAATGGCGCCCACCATACCAACCAGCAGGTAGCCAGCGTGCGCAATAGACGAGTATGCGAGCATGCGTTTGACGTTGCGTTGCAACACCGCGCTCAAATTGCCGAGCGTCATGGTGACGATGGCCAGCACAGTGAGCAGCTCGACGATCCACGACAGATGGCGCGTGCCACCATCACCAATCGCGAGCAGGACGAAACGAAGGAACGAAATGAACGCCGCGGCCTTGACCGTCACGGCCATGAAACCGGTCACCATGGTTGGCGCGCCTTGGTAAGCATC
>JBIKMD010001056.1:0-2627 GCA_044359465.1 Myxococcota bacterium | reverse complement strand
GCTGCCCCAGCTGCTGCGCCTCCCGCATTGCCTCCTGCGCCGCCGTTTGCTGCGTCACCCGTAAGCGAGGTCGCCATCTCCATGATGCGATCGGTCTGCACTTTGATGACTTTGACCTGGGCACGCCATTTAATTTCGGGATGTTTTTGATCGCCAAAATCACCGTCACGGTCTTCGTCGTCTACGTTGAAGCCCTCCTTGTTCAGCTCGCGCTCGAGGTCGAGCATTTTAGCGCGTGCAAGCAAGGTGGCTTGCGTCATGCCTTCGATGCGCTCCACCGACGCAATGGCGTTGATATTGCCGTTCATGATCACGGTCAGGGAAATACCGAGAATGGCGAGTGCAACCATCACCTCGAGCAAGGAGAAGCCCCGCACGGTAACGCGTGCTCGCGCGGGGGCGATCACTTCGGCTCCTTGTATTCGATCTTCTTGTCTTCGATGCGGGTGCGACCGGTGAGCGGCTCCACTTCAACAGAGTAGACGCGCTCTGAGGTATCAATGAAGGTGATGACCGCTTGCTCACAGTAGCCCATGGGGAAGAAGTGCAGCATGGCCTTCCCCTCGGTCTGCGCGTCCCGCAAATGCTCTGCCATGAGCTCGCTGATGCGCACGGAGCTCGGTAGCTCGAATGGCACCGTGCCTTCGACTTTGGTCCAATGCACGTTCTTGCGCATCCCCACGTTCGAGCCGACTTCTCGGCGTGCGAGCGCGAGGAGCTTGTCGTCGTCGCTCAGATCTTTGGCGTCAGGGTCTGGCTCGTCGCGCTGCTTATTGTCTTTCGGGTCAGCGAGCAGCACGCGTGAATCCGCGGCCTCTGCGGTGATGGTGTTCTCTTTGAAGTCGAAGACCAGACGGCACGGTTTGCCAGACAGCGCCGCATAGTCGTACGTCGCTTTGATCATGCCCGTGGTTTTCGACGCGGCCGCACGCAAGTCAGCGCGGGTGACATTGTCCATCACGGGGATGGACACCCCGATGATGAGCCCAACGATCGCCAAAGAGATCGCGAGCTCGATGATGGTGAAACCGCGCTGCCTCATTCACGTGTCCTTAGTTGGCGCTCTTCCAGTTTCCGACGTCGTCACCGCCGCCATCGACGCCGTCCGCGCCGTAGCTCACGATGTCGAAGCTGTCTGGGTTGTGCGTGCCCGGTTGAATGTAAACGTAGGGCTTATCCCAAGGGTCATTCGGAATGTCTTTGAGGAAGGGCTTGTCGGTCGGACCGCCACCACCGGCAAGCGCGGCAAGGCCTTCACCGCTCGAAGGATAGCGGTGCTTGGACAGCTTGTAGAGCTCGAGCGCTTCTTCAAACTGCTTGATCTGCGTTTTGGCCGAGCTCATTTTGGCTTTGTCGAGCTGACCAAGCACGTTGACGCCAACCACGCCCACAACGAGCGAGATGATCACGAGCACGACCATGATCTCGATCAGGTTCATACCGCGTTCGGCGAGGCGACTGACTACGGGAGGATTCGTTTCGTTCATGGGTAGTTCCTTATTTTGCAAAGCTGCTGATCTGCATCATTGGCAGCAAGATGGCGAAAACGATGAACGCGACGGCCATACCCATCGCGATGATCAAAATGGGTTCGAGCAAAGACGTGACCATCATGACGCGCGATTCGACTTGGCTATCGTAGGCGTCGGCGATCTTGCCGAGCATCTCTTCTAGCTGACCGGATTTTTCACCGACTGCGATCATGTGCGTGACAATGGGGGGGAACTGCCCCGAGCGTTTGAGCGGCGCCGCAATCGATTCACCTTCTTGGATCGATCCGCGCGCGAGCTCGATGGCTTCGGTCATGATGACGTTGTTGACGATGTTCTTGACGATGTCGAAGGCGACGAGCAAGTTGACGCCCGATGCGAGGAGCGTCGATAGCGTGCGCGAGAAACGCGCTACTGCGAGCATGCGCATCACTTCGCCAAAGAAGGGCATCTTGAGCTTAAATGCATCAATCTTGCGCTGGCCGTCTTTGGTTTTGCGAAAACGCGAGAACCAAACGCCGGTGCCGATCATGAGCAGCAAGCCGACCCACCAGTAACCACGAAACGCCTCGGAAATGAAAATGAGGATCTCGGTCGGCAAAGGGAGCGCAGCCTTCTGATTTTCGAAGATCTTCACGATCTTTGGAACCACGAAGGTCATCATGATGCCAATGACTACGACGGCCATCATCACCATCATGGCCGGATAGAACATGGCGCCCACAATCTTCTGTGTGAGCTTGGCCTGGTTTTCCGTGAAGTCCGCGAGGCGAATGAGCACAACGTCGAGAGCGCCCGAGGATTCACCAGCCCTGATCATGTTGACGAACAAGCCCGAGAACACCTTCGGGTGGTCGGCCATGGCGTCGGCTAGGGACGCGCCTTCATTCACGCGTTGTTTGATCTGACCGTAAACGGTGCGCAGGCGAGGGTGCTCAATCTGATCGACCAGCGCGTTCAACGCATCCACGAGTGGAATGGCTGCGCCAATGAGCGTGGCGAGCTGCCGCGTGCTGACCGCCAGATCTTGTGCGCTGATGCCTCTTTCTATTTTCGCCTTGAGCGGTGCGAAGGCGTCGTTCTTGCCTCCCGCGTTGGCCTTGCCGTCCGCGAGGCTCTCTTCAATTGAAGAGGCCA
>JBIKMD010000075.1:0-9405 GCA_044359465.1 Myxococcota bacterium | reverse complement strand
GGTCGTCGGTGCTTCGAAGTCACAGTGTTTGGCGCCGTTGATGCGCAGCGCGGTCGCTTGCGAAAGCGCATCAAAAACAGCGACGCCGTTACCTTTTGCATTGCAGCTACCGGCTTCACCCACCAGTCCGAGCGCCGTCACGACGAGGCCCGAGGCGGCCTGCAATGCGATGTTGTCTTTGTCCGTCAGATCGAGGCCAAGCACAGCGAGAGTCCGCGGGTCGACTGAGGCCGCCACGACCGCTGCAAGTCCACCCGCGGAATGGCCAGCGTAGATCACTGGGGCGCCATAGGGAGACAAGAAGCGCGCGAGCTCGGTCGCCTCGATTCCGTTGAGCTCATGATCGGTATCCCAAAAGCGTGAGTGACAATAATCAGGGGTGACCACACGCACGCCAAAGCTCGCAATGTGTTCGGCGATTCCCGCAACATGACGCATGCGCCGACTGAACCCGTGGCCAAGAACGACTAGCACGTCTGACTTGAGGGTTTGGGGTACGTAGTCCGTGTAGGCCAAGTCGCAGGTATTGAGGTCAAGCGACGCCTTTTGAACACTGACAGCGATTGAGCCCCGCTCAGTGAAGCTCGTCAGAGCGGCCGAGACTTGCGCCAGCGGCTGCGCATCCGCAGACCCAGCCTGCGTTTGCTCGAGTAATTCCGATTCGATGATTTGAGGCTCAATCGGCTGAGGCAGCGCGTCGTCCGCAGCATTCAGCTGCACGGCAGAGAGTTTGGTTTGAACGGCGGGAGCCACACCACACGCTTGCACCAAAGCGCAGCTAAGTGCGCCGGCAAGGATGCCATACCGGTATTGTTCGTTCTTCATGTCGCGCCCCTTGGCAGAGCGTGGCCAAAACAATCAAGTCAATTTTTGCGGGTACACTTACAAGGTGGACCCATTTTTCTACGAAACGCAGCGTTCTACGCAGACCTCACTTGGACTGCTGCTCAGCGCGGGTGGCGCGCTGTTTTTGTGGTTGCCCCAGCGCTCAGGACAGTTCACGGACAACGCGCTTGCGGCCATGGGGCTCGGGCTCTTGCTCCTCACCGTAGGTCTCACGGCGCTTGTTGCCGGTGGCACACGAAAGGTGAAGGCAGACCCCATCGCCCGTGTGTTGTCGATTGAAACCAGTAGCCGCTTTAGTGGAACACAAACGCGGCACATTCTGTTTGGCAACGTGGCTGCGGTGATCGTCGCACGGCTCACGAATGATGACCTCGTGTTTTACCACACGGTGATCCGCCTCAAATCAGGCGGCAGCGAATCTCTGCGCGATCTCAGCTTGGACGCGAACGCGTGCGCTAGTCGCGCGAGCGCCCTGGCGCGTTGTATAGGCTGCAGTGAAGATGCGAACGGCGTTGCAGAACAAAGACCTTTTGGTTTTTCGGCGCTGGCGCAGCCGGTGCGTGTGGTTGTAGCGCTAGCCGTTGGCATGCTCGTGTGGGCGGTCTACTACCGCGCATCCGTGGGCCCGTTTTGTCCTGCCATGTGGTTTGGCTCGGCACCCATCTTGATCGTTGCGCTGACAACCGCCGCCACCTTTCGCCTGCTTGGGCGCGTGAGCGGCGCGCAATAAGAAGACTCAGTTCATCCCCGTTTTCACCTTGGGGCGCAGCTCGTGCACGAGGCGTTCTGCTTTGTAGATCGAAGCGAGGGCTGCGATGATCGCCTCAGAGTGCACGGCGACCGTGCGGTTGAGGCGCTCGTCGAAGCCGTACTCGCCACCGAGCGAGTGAATGTTGCCGTCGAAGATCAACCCTACGATCTCGCGGTTCTTGTTGAACATAGGCGAACCAGAGTTGCCGCCAATGATGTCATTGGTGGTCACCACGTTGAATGGCGTCTGCATGGCAAGCGTCGGTTTGCTGTCGAGCCAGCGTTTCGGCAGCGCAAAGGGATCGCGTCCCGTATGGCGGTTAAAGGCGCCTTCGAAGGTGGTGAACGGTGCAATCTCCTTGCTGCCTTCAGTCCAACCTTTGACCACGCCGTAGTTGAGACGGAGCGTAAAGGTGGCGTCTGGGTAGGTGCTAGTGCCGTAGAGCGCAAAGCGGGCTTTCGCGATGATCTCACTGTTCTTCTTGATGACGGCGTCCATGTCGTCTTCGTACACTTTGCGCAGCGCACGCGCTTCGGGATCCACGCTCTTTGCGAGAACAATCATGGGGTCCGTCGACGCATCGATGGCCGCTTTGCCGCCATCCCAGAGTTGTTTACGAACGGCTGGATCCTTGAGCTTCGTTCCTTTGACTAGCGACGCCGCGAGCTCATCTGGCGATTTTTCGCCGAGCACGCGTTTGACAACCGGGTGATCGGTGCCGAGCACTTCGCGCAATTTGGTGAGCGAGAAGCTGAGCTTGGCGATTTCCAGCTCGTCGCTGATCGGCGCGTTGGATTGGACGGCTTGGAGGAGCTGCGGCAGGGCTCCCTCGGTGTATTCCCGCAGGCGCGTTTCGTTCGTTTTGACGCGTTCGTCGCCAGCGCGCACGAGGAGGCGCGCGTGGTCGAAGAGGTCGCCGCCAAAGCCGGCGCGACTCTCGAGGTAGTTCAGCTCGGCGCGAATGGTGTTCAGTCTGGCGAGCGCCGCATCAATCGCGGCGATGGCGGCTGTTACCTCTTTTTGCTGAGCGCCTTTGAGACCCGCAACGAAGGCCTTTTCTGCTGCGACCTTGGAATCAAAGAACGTCTTGTCTTGCAGCGCACGCAGACGGCCTTTGAGCGCTTTGAAGCCGTTTTCGATCCCGAAGAGATCGTGGGTGCTGACGCGCTTTTGCTCTTCGCCGCGGCGTTGGAACTCGGTGAGCAGGCCGCGCAGCTCCGCCATACGAATCAGCGTGTCTGGCAAACTCTGATTCCGCGCGAACTCGAGCTGCGACATCGTATTGAGCCGGCTCGTGCGACCCGGATGGCCTGCGACGAAGGTGACGTCGCCTTCTTTGAGTGCGCCGTCCGACCATTTGAAATAGTGCTCTGACTTGATGGGTGCGCCGTTTTCGTACACGCGCACGAAGCTCATATCCAAGTCGTAGCGCGGGAAATTGAAGTTGTCTGGGTCACCACCAAAAAACGCGATGGCGAGCTCTGGAGCGAACACCAAACGCACGTCCTGATGCCGTTTGTACTTGTACAAATGGTACTTGCCACCTTGGTACAAGGTGACCACGTCGCAGCGAAGCGCGTCCGATGTTGCGCATGCTTTTTCGATGATTGCTTTTTCTGCCTTCATCGCCGTCGCGTAATCCTGGCCCGTTTTTCCCTTGGTCGCGTTGTTGATGCGATCCGTCATGTCGACGATTTCGACGAGCTGATTCACTTCCATGGTTGGGCATTTTTTCTCGTCAGCTGGCGTCGCCGCGAGGAACCCGTTTTTGATGTAGTCGTTTTGTTTGCTGGACACTTGTTCGATGCAGCCATGCGCGCAGTGGTGGTTGGTCATGACCAGACCGTCTGGGCTCACGAAGCTGGCCGAGCAGCCACCTGCAAGGCGCACCGAGCTGAGGCGTGCTTGTTCCAGCCATTTGTCGTCGACATCGACGTTGTGTTTCTTCTTGAGCGCGGCCTTAGGAAAGTTGTCGAAGGTCCACATGCCTTCGTCGGCAAACGCGGTGAGCGGGACGAGCGAAACGAGCGCAAAGAATAGGTGTCGCATCATCCCCGCGGCATGGTTGAGCGAGGTCCGACTCGTCAAGAGTAGGACTGTCGCCTTTGTATGAAATGCAGCTGCCGAGTCGCTGGCGCTGAGGGTGCCCGGCAGCATAGTGATGGCGGCACCATGACGCTCGCGATTCGTACGCATGCCTTGAGAAAACGCTTTGACGACCTCACCGCCGTTGATGGCATCGATCTCGAAGTGAAGGTGGGGGAATGCTTCGGCCTCCTCGGACCGAACGGCGCTGGCAAGACAACAACCATCGAAATTATGGAGGGATTGCAGTCGCCAACGAGCGGCGAGGTTGAGCTGCTCGGAATGACTTGGCAGAAGGACGAAGCCGCACTGCGTGAACGCATTGGGGTGGCGCTGCAAGAAACGCGGCTGCCGGACAAGCTCAATGTGCGCGAGACAATCACTTTGTTTCGTTCGTTTTACAAGCAGGGCCCCAGCGTGGACGCACTGCTAGATCTGCTGCAGCTGCGTGAAAAAGAAAAGACATGGGCGGTAAAGCTCAGCGGCGGTCAACGTCAGCGCCTTGGGCTCGCGTGCGCGCTTGCGTCTGATCCTGATGTGCTCTTTCTCGACGAGCCCACCACCGGTCTGGACCCGCAATCACGGCGCTCGATATGGGACATCGTTGCGAATCTTCGGGCGCGAAACAAAACCGTGCTGCTCACCACGCACTATATGGACGAGGCGGAGCGTCTCTGTGATCGCATCGCGATTGTGGACAAGGGTAAAGTGATCGCGCTCGGTACGCCGCGTGAGCTAATCAAACGCCTTGCGGGCGCGTTGGTCATCGAATTGCAGACCGAACCCGAATGCCCAATCGAGGTGATTGCCGCGCTTCCTGGCATTGGCGCTGTTCGCAAAGAGGCCCACGGCCTAGTCGTCACCGTGGATGAGTTGCATACGGCGCTCCCGTTGCTGCTCGATACCTTGAAGGCGCGTGGCAATGTGCTCACCGCACTGGCCACCCATCAAGCGACGCTCGAAGACGTGTTCGTAGCCATGACCGGTCGCAAACTGAGGGAAGAATGAGCGCACTGTATTTGCTGACTGCGGCACGGATTCGCGAATTTTTGCGTGAGCCTGGCGCCATGTTCTGGACCTACGGCTTTCCTGTGCTGATCACGGTCGCGCTTGGTCTTGCGTTTCGCCAGCAAGGACCGCCGAGCGTGAACGTGGGTGTCATTGGTTCTGCGGACGTGCAGAACGCGCTTGCCGCATCAAAAGGCGGTAGCAAGATCGCTCCGCAAGTGATGACGCGCGCCGAAATGACCGTGGCGCTTCGCCGCGCGAAAATCGTCATTGGCGTAGATGCGAGTGATCCCAACGCGATCGTGTATTTGCTTGATCCCGCGCGTCCAGATGCCGAAGCGCTTCGTTTGCAAGCCGCCGATGCTCTACAGCGGCTTGCTGGACGCCAAGACTCGGTTGGCACGCGGCGCGAGGAATCCACGCAGCCCGGTGGGCGCTATATCGATTGGCTGGTGCCAGGCCTCGTTGGAATGCAGCTGATGAGCGCCGGCATGTGGGGGGTAGGTTGGGTGGTCGTCGACATGCGTCAGCGCAAGTTGATGAAGCGACTCGTCGCTACGCCTATGAAGCGCAGTCACTTTTTGCTTTCGTTCCTATTCTTGCGGCTCATTGGGGTGTTTTGGGAGCTCGGCATCATCATGGGTTTTGGTGCGCTCGCGTTCGACGTGACCGTACAAGGCTCGTTGTTGCTCACGACCGGCATTGGGATTTTGGGCGCCTTGGTGTTTGCTGGTCTTGGTCTCGCTACGGCGTGCCGCGCGCAGAATACGCAGACCGCAGGCGGCCTCATGAATCTAGTGATGCTCCCCATGTTTGTGCTGAGCGGTGTGTTCTTTTCCTCGGTGAACTTTCCAGAGTGGATGCAGCCGGTGATTCGTGCTCTCCCTCTCACTGCACTGAATGATGCGTTTCGTGCGGTGATCAACGACGGCGCAGGTTTGATCGAGGTGCTACCCAAGATCACGATCCTCTCCGTGTGGGGTGTGGTCTCGTTCGTTATCGCGCTGAAGTTTTTTCGGTGGAATTGAGAGCGCTAGAAACGCACTGATGCGCCGAGTGATGGCATGATCTCAACGCTTTCGCCCGTGCCCGTGGCGGTGAGGCCAAGCCCTGCGTTGATCGATTGTCCACCGGCGAAGGTTTTGCTGCCGCCGACGTGCAAGTAACCGTAGCCAGTCTTGTCCGTGAATTGGCCGACGCCAACTTGTGTGGATAGGCTGCCGCTCGCTCCCACAGGAAGCCCGACGGCGCCGTAGAGCCCCCACATCACGTCGCGGTCGTAGATGCCGTAACCAGCGCGAGCGCCCACGTCCACCTGCACGTCGCTGCTGCGATACGCTAGATGCGCGTCGCCAAAGACGCCGGGTGCAACTGGCGAACCGCTCAATGTGGGATCTTGAGCCTCTGCGCGCGCAATGAGCGAGCCTTGCACGCTGAGACGGGGATCGATTTGATAGCGAAACTGCGTGCCGGCGTTGAGGGTGATCGCGGCGAGCCCAAGGAAGCCAGGGTCAAGCACGCCGCCGGCAGAGACGCCGTTGCTGTTTCCATCTACTTCTGCGCGGCCTGGCGCCGTGAGCACGAGCGGTGCGAGCACTTGCAAACGGCCGTTCGTGAACCAGCTCCATTGGAAACGCGACTGTTTATCGCCAATGATGTCGCCCGACACGCCGCCGTTCACAGACAGTGCCGGCGCTAGTGAGGTGAGTGTGGTGGTCTCGAGCCGCTGCGTGCCTGCGCCGACGCGCAGCTCCGCGCCTGCTACGACACCGATATAGCTATTTTCACGGAGTCGCCACCATTCGCCACCAGCGAAAATGTAGGCGCCTTTGCCGCTCGCGTCGCGCGCGATAAGGAGCTTGCCGCCAGCGAGATCCCCATCCTTGGTTGGCACGAGCACTGACGCGCCGATACGGTCCGGTCCCTTCGGGCCCATGCGTGCGTCGACGCTGAATGGGCCCGCTTGCACGGCAAGTCCGCTGCCTGTGCTACCAAGTCCGGCGCCAGCAGGAGAAAACGCTTTGCCCTCATTTAGACCTGGCAAGCTCCCGAAGGTGGGCGACATTGCGGCGCCGATGCCGGGCTGTGACATCAGCCCGGAGATGGTTGCCTGATGATCGGAGCGTACGCGAAACGCGATCGCTGCTTTTTCATTCGGATCGTCCGTTCGGTAGACAATGCCGAGCTCGTGGTTGCCAAAATAGGCCCGCATTGCGTCCGCCTGCGAGTCTGCGCCCACGCTGACCACACGTGAGTAGTCCAAAATGTCCCATTTCCCAGTGTTCGGGTTCTTGAAGGTGACCACGTTGTGCCACCCGCCGCTCGCGAACACTTGCATGACGGCCACGTCTTCTTTTTTGAAGCGGCCGCTCGAGGTGAGCGCAAAATAGCCGACCGCAGCGAACCAGTCGCACTCACCGCCACCGTTTGCGAGCCCCTCATTAATCGACGGGCGCACTTTGCTCAGATCCGCCCCATAGGCATTGTATTGATAGGGCTTGCCTGGGGTGTGCGTCAGCGCCGCGCCCACTTGCTTCACGGCAGTCATGGGGTCGCTCGATAGCTCTTTGGCCCAGTCTTCTACGGGACGTAAGTTGCCCGCCGTGCCAAGGTTCGGGGTTTTGACATCGCGCGCATCGACGAATGCGAAGCCTGTAGGGAATGGCTGATCTGGCGGGGTCGGCCGAATCGTAGTCGGGTCAACAATCGATCCAGCAATAGGCTTCTGTGAGACGGGCGGCACCATAGTTCGGATATCGGACAAATGTTCGCAAAAGGTTCCTCGTAAAAGATCAAGCAACGATTGTGCGACGTTGCCGATACTGCGCGCCGCATTGGGTGAGTCATTTTTCGCTTGCCACTCGATGTAGGTGTCAGTAGGGGTCGCCCCGCTTTCGTCTCGGTTTTAGCTGTGGTTCGCAATCAAGGAGCGTACGTGGTCGTTTCTCGTTGGGCTCTAGTCGTTGTCGCTGGGACGTTGTTTGCTGGTTGTTGGGATCGTGGCATCGAGGATCCCAAAGCCACACCCAAAGAAAAAGAAGCCGTGGGGCCTGTAAGCAAAGGGCCAACCGGCGTCACGGGGCCGTCTGGCAAAGACCCAGAGCCGAACACGGATTCGGTGACGAAGTGCGAAGCAGCGCCCAAAGCCGCTCCTGCGGGCCAGGCCTGCGCGTTCGACAAAGGGTCTGACACCCTGGTCATTCACTCGAACATCATCACGGCGGATACCTTGTTGCAGGGCGGCAAAGTCGTCATTGGCAGCGACGGTAAGATTCTCTGTGCTGCGTGCGACTGTGACGATGCGGGGGCGTCAGTCCTGAGCTGTCCGGACGCTGTCGTCTCGCCAGGTATCATCAACTCGCACGATCACTTGAAGTGGTCGAATCTGGGTCCCAAGCCGCACGGCAACGAGCGTTTCGATCACCGTCACGATTGGCGCAAAGGTCTGCGTCAGCATACGGCCATCTCTTCTGGCGGCAGTGCGACGGCGAGAGAATCGCACTCGCTCGGCGAGCTTCGTTTCATCATGACGGGTGGCACGTCGACGGTCTCCTCGACGACCGGCCCTGGCTTCATGCGCAACCTCGACGACAATGCGCTTGAAGGTTTGAGCAAGAGCCCCGTGCAATATGAGACCTTCCCGCTCAGTGACACCAGCGGAAAGATGATCGCGAGCGGTTGTGCTTACGGTGGCTTTATGGGGCCGCGCGCTGGTTTTTCGGCCTACTATCCGCACATTGCTGAGGGTATCGACGCTGAGGCGCACAACGAATTCACCTGTCTGAGCTCCAACGAGAACGGCGCGCGCGACGTGGTTACCGGCACGACCGCGATCATCCACGGCGTTGGTCTCGATCTGAAAGACGCCATGACCATGGCCGCAAACGGCACCTCGCTCGTGTGGTCTGCTCGTACGAACATCGACCTCTACGGTTACACCGCGAACGTCACGCTGATGCACCGCGTTGGTGTCAACATCGCGCTCGGTACCGACTGGATTCTGTCTGGCTCCATGAACATGGGCCGCGAGTTTGCCTGCGTAGATGCGTTGAACAAGACGCAATACGGCGGCTATTTCTCGAACAAAACGCTCGTTGATATGGTCACCAAGAACGCAGCCAAAGCGGCGCACTTCGATGACGTGATTGGTACGCTCGAAGTGGGCAAGGTTGCTGACGTTGCGATCTTCGCAGGCGCTGCAAAAAACTACCGCGCCGTCATTGAAGGCACGCCAGCGAGTACCTTACTCGTGTTGCGCGGCGGCGTACCGCTCTACGGGGATGCCAAAGTGCTCGAGGCACTCGGCACCACTGATGACGAGTGCGAGAAGCTCGATGTGTGCACCACGCAAAAGCGCGTGTGCGTGAAGCGTGAATCCGGCAAATCACTCGCCGAGCTCAAAGCGATCGCTGCCCACAGCTACGACCTGTTCAACTGTGATACGCCTCCAGAAAACGAACCAAGCTGCGTTCCATTCCGTGCAGAGGCGAATGACGACATTCGTTTCACCGGCGTGAGCGCTGCTGACGACCTCGATGGCGACGGCGTCAAAGACAGCGAAGATTCCTGCCCAAGTGTGTTCAATCCTGCGCGCCCCATGGACACGGGTGCAGGTGGTACACTCGTGCAACCGGACTTCGACGGCGACGGCGAGGGTGATGTGTGCGACGTGTGTCCGATCGATCCCGATTCAGAGACCTGCGGCACGACGATCA
>JBIKMD010001053.1:0-2629 GCA_044359465.1 Myxococcota bacterium | reverse complement strand
AACCAAAGCCCTACCAATGCACAGTCAGTTATTCCCGGGGTGACCATCTTTTCTCGCATACCGGAGCGGCAAATTTCCGCCGTGGGAGATGTGCCCGCCACACCGCGAGATCAATTCTCTGGTCCTTCAATTTCCGCAGACGGAACAAGCGTGGCAATGACCCATCGCACGCTTGCCTCGTGTCCTGCTGACGGCGTGTGCGGCGACAACATGGCTTGCAACAACACCCCCTTTTCAAACGGCGTGTGTGAGCGCACCTTCTGCCAGTCGGATGGGCAGTGTGATGGCTGCGAGTCGCGAAACACCTGCGTGAACGATGCGGGTTGCAGTGGAATCCCAGATCTGAACGGCAATGCGAGCGAAGGCGGCCGCTGTGAGACCATAGGCGCAACCAAGCTTTGCCGTAGTATTTCCCTCTCTTGCGCTAACGATTTGGAATGCGCGCGTGGGTACGGCATGCGCGACGCCAACACGGCTGCGGAAGGAACACTCTGCAAGGCGACCACGACAGCACCAGCGACAACCGCGTGCCTTTGCGCGGCCGATGTCGATTGTGGCCAAGGTCGCCGCTGCGTCGCGATTCCTGGCTCCGCCGACAGAATCTGCGTGGGTCCCGCACCGAGCGTGCGCGTGTTCGGATCACAAACCTACACCTGCCAAGGGCCGCACCAAGGTCCCGGCGCAGGTACGGGTCAAACCGCCGGATCTTGCGACGGCTGCAAAATACGAACGATGTGTAGCTGCCGTGCCAAAGGCGCCCCACCCTGCGATTTATTGGAACAAACCATCGGTGCGTTTTGCTGCAGCGGCGGCACCTCTTGCGCAGGAAACTGCGAGCTCGTGGCAGGAACAACGAGCAGCTTTGCCTGCCGCTGCCAAGCGCACGAGACGGCAAACATCGATGTCTCAGGAAACCAAAGTGTTCCGGTGTGTTGCTCCGGAGGTTACTGCCAAGGCCCGAGCTGCGAATCAGACACCGACTGCAAAGCGAACCAAACTTGCAACGATAATCACTGCGAACCTGCGTCAGCAAGCTTACGACTCGAAATCTACGACACGACCCAGCCGCTCACCCCTGTGGCGAGCGGGCCCAATTTGATTCTGACGACGCCGCCTAGCGCCGATGTGCCCCCGTCGTTCGCGCCCGCCGTCAATCCGACGTTGGTGCAGAACGATCGCATGGCGTTCTTTTCTTTGCCTTTGTTCAACCTCGCGGGCGCGCTTTCCGGCACTGGCAAGATTCCGCCGCGCACGCGCTTGCTCGAAGTGCGCCTGACGACGAAAGCGCTGGACCCCGACGTATCCACGTTGCTCTCTCCGCGTGATCTGGGCGGCGTCACTGACGCTGGTTTGCTCGGTCTGTTTTTCACCAAAGCGCCAGACGCCGGAGCCAAGCTCGAGGAGTGCATCAACACCTGCAGCACGAGTGACAACAGCGCCTGCGCCTGCCCGTCAGGCACAACCCCTGCTTGCGTCGCAGGCACACTCGGCTGCTGCCACGCCAAATGCTGGGACACATGCGATTCCGCAGCCTCGTCCGCGGCGTCACCAAGCGGTCCGTTTGGTGCAAGCGGGCCGAGCGGCAGCGAGGTGTCCAATTTCACCGCAGAGTGCCAGGCACTGTTGCAGAGTGGCGCGACCGCCGTGGGCTCCAGTATCCCCATGTCGACGAGCCGCGACGATACGGGAAACCGTTTGCTGATTGTGGAAACCGTCGCCGTTGTAGGGCTCACCGGCTTCACTGGGGGGACCTGCACCGAATCTGGCATGAGCTACCGCTTCTGCGGCGCCCCCGCACCATCAGGCGGACCACCGTCCGGCTGGGACACGTGGACCCCACCAGCGCAAACGCCACCAGTTGCGCAGACGCGTTTGGTGCTGCACGACGTGCCCTCAGATGTGTCCTTCGACCTGCTCGACACAGCGGCGTTCAAGGCCTTCTTGAACGCGCAAGAGCCATTCGAAATTGGCGACCCACATATGATCGCGCAAGGCCGTCAAGTCGCATTCGTTGCGCGAGGCAGTGCGATCAAACCCCCGGCCGGCGGCGGTCCTGCCAGTGCCACGGACCCGTCTGTCTTTGTAGTGAATGCAGACGGCAGCAATCCGCGCCGGATTCTCGATCGCACGCGCGCAGTGGCAATCACAGTCCCTGGTTACGGCGGGATCTTCGATTGTAACGGCGGGAGCTGCGGGTCGTGCGACAACGCGTCGTGCGCGCCCGCGTCTTGTAACGCTACGCCCGAGATGCAGCTACAAGCGATTGCGTTTCAGTGGTTCGCTCTGTTCGGCGTAGCCTCTATCGTGCGCCGCGTGATGCGACTCGCGCGGCGCCGCCACCCACCGGCTGAGTGATACACCTGCCTACATAGCCGCTCAAATGCGAGTGGCTTCTTGAGTAGAAACCACTAAGCGCGTCGTTATACTTTGCCCATGAGCAAGAACAACGAGCAGGACGACGACCTAGCCGGCTGGGGCAGCGAGCTCGATGGAAAGAAGGCTGCAACAGTTGGTGTGAACGCCGAGCTGCTGCGCAAGGCAATCAAGCTCAATCCCAACATGAAGGGAGGCAAGAACACCGAGGACATCATCCAGCAGTTGGAAGATGCCGCGAGTCACAAGTCAAACG
>JBIKMD010001054.1:0-2629 GCA_044359465.1 Myxococcota bacterium | reverse complement strand
CAGGTCAGACTCGAGGCGCGCCTGCATTTTGCTCGCCTGGTCGTCGAGGCGGGCCATCTCTTCACGCAGTTTGTTCTCTGCGATCGCCAGTTGATACATGTCAGGAGAGGGCGCCGTGAGCCCGCGGTTGATCTCTCCGAGTAATGCCGCAGTTCGCAGACGGGTCTCGGGGTCGAGAATTGTCTGGTAGCGCGTGTACTGATCCAGGGCCATTTTGGCGAAGCCAGCAACCCGCAGCAGCTCGCTCGCCCGACCATCTTGGATGTAAGTGAAACGGATGGGGGTTTTGCCTGGCACCATGCTGCTCATCCGCATTTCTACGGCGCGCAGGTGTTCTGGAACGAGCGAAGCGAGCGCGGCGTAGGCCGGCATACGTTCGCGTGTCTTTTGTAGGAAGTCGCGGATACGTTTCGCGACTTGCTCTTCTTGCTCTGGTGTCTTGGCCGCTTTGGCGAGTGAACGCAGCCCGAGCAGCTCTTCGGTGAGCGTACGTGCGTCCGCTACGGATAGCGCCAAACGACCGAACCGTTGCAGCAGGGCTTCGCGCGTCAGATCGCTTTCGAGCAACCAGCGCAGCCCGGGCTCTCCGAGCCAGATGTGGAGATGAACCACCGAGCGGCCAAACTCGCGCGGTTTGAAGAACAACTGATGGATGGGATTGATGTCGTCGCCGACGCCGTCATTGCGGTAGCGGCCACTCGCTAGAGCCTCTGCTGTTCGTTTGCGCAGGCGCCCGTTCGAGAGTGCGTCGAGCACGGTCGTGAGCTCTTGCATCTCGGTGTAGCTCGTCCATGGCTCAGCGAGGTTTTGCACCACGAAGTCTGCCGAGAAGTTTTGGTCGCTGCCAGTGAACGAGATGGCGTTTTTGCCGTCTTCGCCGCTGTGCACACGCAGGGCGGCCGAAGTCTCTTCAGTGCGTCCAAAAATGCCGTGATAGCGGGTGGAGAACTCGCTGACGGCGGTGCGCATGCGGCCGAGCTCTGGTGTGTAGCGATTCGTGACCGTGTCTTTGGACGTGTGCGTGTCTTCGAACTCGATGAAGGGTACGGCGAATTTGACAGAGGCGGTCGTGGTTGTGCCCGTCTCCGTCGTGGTCTCGACAATGCGCACACCGGAGTTGCGGATCAGCGCGAGCTGCTGCAATAAACGGAGGTCACCACGCACAGCCATGTCGTAGGCGAGTCGTGCAACGTCTCCTGCGCGCAGCGTCAATGGTTGATTGGCGGCAGTAGTGCCGCGCATTGACGCCGGCACCATGTCTGCGCGCGGTAGGGTCACGGAGGTCTGGGAGTCCAATTCGAAGTCGATGCTGGTCGAAAAGCGCGAGCTGAGCTCAATGCCTGCACGCGCCTCCAGGTAAGCGCTCGTGTACTTGTTGATCAGCGTTTCGACGCTTGCGCGGCCCGCACCTTCGGCCATGTTTTTGACCAGCAGGCGCATGTAGCCGGAGGCGTCTTTGAGCAAGCGGCGTTCTTCCTCGTTCGAGAGTTGGTTCTCGAACGCCTCGGGTTTGCCCCCGCTCCAAATGTAGTCGACAAAACCGCGCATGAGTACGCCCACGCGCTCGGCATTCGCCTGCACGCCCGCGAACGCTTTGAGATGCACGCCTGTTTGAGCGCTGCCTAATGCGCTCAGCGTGATGCGCGTACGAGCAGCGTCGACCTTTTCTGCCGTCAGCTCGAAGCGCCCCGTGAGCGCTGCGTAAGCACCGGCTTCAACGCTTGCGCCCACGCGCACGAACTCGCTGAGCGCAGGCACATTCGCGCCTAGACCAATTGCGCCGTCCACACGCAGCGTCGCGTCGCCAGAGACGCGAAAGTTCGCGCCTTGTTCCACCTTGGCCATGTCGGCCGCGGAGAACGGCGACAGTTGCAAACGGTTTCCAGCGGCGTCACTTGGTGCGAGACGCGAGGGATCGTTGATGTCGACGAACATGAGGCGCTGCATGCCGATTTGGACGCCGGCGTTGGCGCTGAAACCGAAGCGCAAGAAGGCACCGGTGGGACCGAGCGGTATGGCGTGGCTCGGACTGTAACCGACGCCCGCTTTGCTGTTGAAATCCACCCATACGGGGATAGCGCCGGGGTATTTCGCTTTGAGCTCGAGGATCGCAAGGCGCCGCGGGTCGCTGGGACTGATGTCGCCTTCTCGAAGCAGCTTGATGCCGCCACCAACGCTCAGGTTGACGCCGCTCTCGCCCAGCGGGAGGTTGGTTCCCGCAGTAAAGGGTCTGTGCGCCAATGCATCGAGCGAACTAGCAATTTCATCCGCAATCCAATTGCCCGCGTCGGACATGCCGCGCGTGAACCAGTTTTTGCCTTCGGAGAAGACCGGAACATAGCGGGTGCCCCGGATGATGCCTTCCGCATATCCAGGCTTGCCTGGAACGTCGAACGCAGGCGCCGTGGTGACACCGCTGCTTTCGGCCCAGTCGAAGAGCTCAGCGGGCGCCCTGGTTGTGCCAATGACAACGGCGTCATCACTCGCTGGGGCGGCGTCTGGGGGCAGCGGCGCTGGCGTCGCTTTGGCGACGGAGGCGCCACTGGGCGATGGCTGGTGAGGGAGCTGAGTCGCGTCCGGTCCGCGTGACTCAACGCGTTGCGCTGGTTTGGCTTTGACTTGATCGCTC
>JBIKMD010001051.1:0-2630 GCA_044359465.1 Myxococcota bacterium | reverse complement strand
AACCAATGAGTGGATTCGCCAGCGCAAAAGTCACGCGCTCTGATGAAGAAGAAGGTGTTGGAAACCTGCCAGCGTGGGAGGCGCTCGCCGTAGACGCGGTGGGCAATACCATCGATTTCTGGCGTTTCAAACGCAACCACGGGCGCATATGGGCGTTGCTTTATTTGCGCGACGTCGCGCTGACTGCGGCTGAACTTCAAGACACTTTAGGTCTGAGCAAAGGCGCGGTCTCCATGCTCACGAGGGAGCTCGAGCAATGGGGCGTCATTCGCCGCATGCGCGCGCCACAAGATGACAACTGGCGATTCGTCGCGGAGATAGATTTTCGAAAAATGATCCACCGCGTCATTGAAGAACGCGAGGCCACCTTTGTGCGCCGCGTGCGTACCGACCTCGACGAAGCGGAACGTCTCGCAAAAGAGGCGGGCATCAAACGCGACACGATGGCCCGGCTGCAGCGTCTACGCCTCGTTGCGCAACTTGTAGACAAAGCGCTCAGGGCCTTTCTGCAAACCGCTAAGCTCGACGCGTTTTCCATACTCTCAATTTTCAAGGAGAAGCCATGAAGGCCTGGTTACGCGCAACACGCGCAGTGAGTCTCACCGCCGTTCTCGCGCCGAGTATTGCCGTGCTGCTTGCTGGGCGTTTGCAGCATGCGTCGATCGACGTGTGGAGAACTCTTGCTGCACTGCTTGGCGTCAGCGCATTGCTCCTTGGCGTCAATATGCAGAACGACGTTGAAGACGATGCGCGCGGCATCGATGGAAATGGTTCGCTCGGCGGTTCCGGCGTCATTCAATCAGGTGCGCTCGCAGCCCCCACGATGAATCGCGCTGCTTACGGTTTGATGCTCTTTGGTCTGGTGCTCGGCGTGCCGACGCTACTCGTCGCACCACGCGAAATGCTCGCCCTTGGTGTGGTCACGGCAATTGGCGCCAGCGGGTATTCAGGCAAACCTTTCGGCTTGAAATATCGCGCGCTCGGTGACCTGACCGTCTTCATGCTCTGCGGTCCCCTACTCACCTTTGGCGCCAGCGTCGCCATGTTCGGTCGCGCGATTCCCGGCGCATGGTTGCTCGGGGCACTGTTTGGCGCAGCCGCCACCGCAATCCTGCACGTGAACAACCTGCAGGACAGCGACGTGGACCGCAAAGCCGGTGCGCACACTGTAGCGTTGGTGCTCGGCGAAACCGGCTCGAGAATCTACTTGGCGCTGCTTTACATAAGCGCAGCGCTAGCTTGGGGCACGCTCTCTTTACCCTTCACTACGCTGGCCATTGGCGCACTCGGATTCGTTCCAGCGTTGCGCTTGCTCTCGCGCGTGATCCCGACCCGAAACCTGAGCGTATATCCGCTGCTGCGCGTTGAAGCGGCTCAAGCCCACCTAGCGATTGGCGCAGCGATCGCCGCCGGGCTCATCATTGGAGGACTAAGCTCATGACTGACTTCGATTCCCAGACCATTGCCAACCGTGCGCTCGAGATTTTCGCCGCCAACAATTCGGCTTCGCTTGCCACAACCGGAGGACCCTACTCACCGTGGGTGCTAGGCGTGTACTTCGCAAATGAAGGTCTGAGCTTGTACACCTTCGTGGAGCAGAGCGGAAAGACCATCGCCAACCTGCGCGCCAACGCGCGTGTTTCGTTGCTGATCTCTCAGAACGACGCGCAAAAAGATTTTGCGCAAGGCATTGGCCGGGTGTCCTTCCTGCCGGAAAGCGAAGCGGAGAAAGTGCGCGCCATGCTCGTCGCCAAAATGCCGTGGTACCAAACATACACGCCAGTTGCGCCAGTCCGAATCGATTTGGATGAGCTCTTCGTCTCGTCTTTTGCGAGCGGCTGGTTCCCCGCAAAAGTCCTCAAGCTTGCGAGCTGAGATAGCGTTGCGTGCGGTCGCAATTCGCCTCATCTGCGGCAAAACGACGCATAGATGCGGCAAAAACGCTTAGAGCGAGGGCGTGTCCCTGATATGGAACGACTCTTGCTCATGCTGGGACATGAAACAATTCCCTAGTTCTTTGTTCATCGTTTCGATTTTTTGTTTCAGCGCCTGCGGCCAAACCTTCGACAACACGGTTTTCGAAGCCAATCGTTCGCAACGCGCTGACGCGCTCGCAGGCAAAGCATGCGACGTCTACGATCAATGTAACGACTTCGCCTCAGGCCAAACCTATCAGACCCGCGTCGACTGCGTGAGCGACTACAAGTCGAAGGCGCTCACGCTTTGGCCTTCAGACAAATGTGGCGCAGGGCAAATGAACGACGCGCGCTTTCAGGTGTGCGTAGACAAAGTGCAAGAGCAGGCCTGCACGCAGAATTTTTGGGACGTTGTTGGTGCGCTCGGAGCGTGCAACTCGAATGAGGTATGCAGCGATCCACGGCTAAACTAAGACAGAAAGAACTTGCGATGCTTGCGGCGATTTTGTCTCGCCGCAGGCACCGCAGCGCAGGTCAGTTGCCCTTCTTGGCTTTTTTCTCGGCCTTCTTCTCTTGCTTCTCTTTGGTCGAGAGCTTGGGCTTATTGTTGGTCGCTTTCTTCTGTTGTCCTTTGGCCATTTGAATCTCCTAGTTGGATGAGACTGACGTTCTGAGTTTACATGAGTCGCGCCGCAAGATCCAAATTCACAGCAG
>JBIKMD010001052.1:0-2630 GCA_044359465.1 Myxococcota bacterium | reverse complement strand
GGAATGACTCAACCTTTCGGTTGGCGCGCAAACGGAGGGGGTTGACGCCCTAGAGCGCTTGACCACCAAGCCCCGGTCACCACTACACTGCCACTTCATGAGAGCACTACTTTCGTTTGCATCCTGTTCCTTCCTCCTTGCTTGCGGGACATCATCGCCTTCCACAAACACGCCGGGAGCCACGGTGACCGTCAGCGCCAAAAACAAATCGGCAGCGCTCAAAGCCTCGCGCGCATCGAAAGCCGTGCAGCGCTTGCGCTTGTTCGGCACGGGCACAGGCCCTGGCCGTGACTTCGTCGTCACCAACCCAGAGTCTGTCACCATCGATGAAACTGCGTGCGGTGAAACTGCAAACAGCGGAACGGTCAAAGGCGAATACACCGCGACCAAAGACGACAGTGGCGCGGCTCGTCAGGAAACAGTGTCCGCGCAAGAGAAGCTCGTCTTGACCTTCAACAAATGTGTCGCAGGAGACACAACCTTCGATGGCGGCCCATTCACCCTGGGCGTCGGCGTCACGGTGACGAACAATGGTACAACAGACAGCCCGGACATCGAGATGACCTTCGAGACCTTCTTGGACGGCAAACTCACCGCCACTGGGGATGAGGCGGGTGTCTATGACTTCAAGGACTTCTCGATGAAGCTTGGCCCCGTGCCGCTCGAGCTCACAGACGAGGGGGACAGCGGCGCCGCCCGCCAGACGACTGGGCAAACCGTGCGCGCCACGCTGAACGGGTCCTTCGTCGATGGTGGAGAGACCTTCACCTTCAACAACGAGATCATCGAACTGTCACTGACGGAGCTCGATGACGCGCTGCCTGCAGAGTACGACAGCACAGAGGACGCAACCGACGCCGACGACGCAAACGACGATGGCTTTGGCCGCTAACCAAGTCATGCCGGCGGCTAAATCGCGCTCGCGATAGCGTGAGGGGCCAGGCACCGCCCCAGAAACATCCGCAAATTGCGCAAGGACATTGGGTGGTCTACTCTCCACACGAGGGTTTTTGCGGATGCCAACGAATCAAGCCGCAGCTGGACCACTACTCATTGCGCCCGGAAAAGAGTGGGCCATGCGCCGGATTGCCAACCTGGGACTGATTGTCTGGGGTCCAAGTGATTGCTCCGATGACGTGTTTCGCAGTCACCTGTTTGCTGCGCGAGACTCTAAGTCAGACTTCCCACCCATCCATGCAGTTCTAAACGTCACGCATGGATTTGCCCCGAATGCGCGGCAACGCAGCATCGCCAAAGAGCTCAGCGAAGCGGCAGGATTCGATACGCTGAAGGCCACCGCGGTTGTATCGGACTCGCGCTTGGTCGTCGGCGCGCTTACGGCTTTGCATTGGATCATGCCCAAGAACCGCTTAGCGCTCAACGGTTGGCGCCTCGCCGATTGGGCGAAAGCGGTAGATTGGGTCACGGGCTACTGCAACGTGGATTCTACGCTAATTCAGCAGCTGGTCGTGGACATGAACGCGCGTCTGTCTTTGCAGAGTTTGCCCTAAGTGCTCACGACCACGCGTTCGCAGAATGACGCGCCAGCGCGAATGCCGCGTGTCACACCACCGCTGCGCTGAGCAACTCGCCCCAATGCGTGAGGAATGACATGTGCCCCTCCCCTGCAAAGGACGTCGTCTTGCTGCCCGGTATTTGCGACCACTGATCCACCATTGCGCTGCTGACGTTTGCGTCTTTCTCGCCTGCGAAAATATGCGTCGGCGTCCTGATGGAACGCGGCGTCACATCAAAGTGTTCGACATAACTCCAGTTGTCATATTTGTGACCCGCGCTGCCTTGTTTCATCCCTTCGGTGAGACTGCTGTCGACGAAGTGTTTTCTGACTGCGGGATCCGCCAGCACGGCTTGGTCTTCTTTCGGCATTTGCTTGATGAATGAGTCTAGAGACTTTTCACCGCGCTTGAGCATCCAAGCTTCAAAAGCGACGAGCAAGCGGCCGATGAATGGAATGTGGTTCATCATCCAATACGCAAACTTATTGTAGAGTCCCATACCTTTGGTGGCGCCCTTGGCGGTCGGATTTCCCTGCGGGTTTGCCAACACGAGCTTGGTGACACGGGGGCCTAGTTCTTGGGCGACGGCGGCGGCGTATGGCGCGCCACCGGAGACCCCGAGGCAGCCAAAGGTCTCGAGTCCAAGGTGATCCGCAAGCGCTTGCACATCTTGGGCTGTCGCAGTGAGCGCCCGTGCGCCGATGGCGGTGCTGTTGCCGTAGCCTGGACGGTCAAAAGCAATGAGTCGAATATTCTGTTTGAAGAGCGCGTCGCGACCTGGTGCCTGGAGACGAGAGCCAGGTGTTCCGTGAAAGTAGATGACCGGACGCCCAGTGCTCGGGCCAAACTCTGCATAACTCAGCGTCCGGCCATCGCTCAGGGTGAGACGCTGATCCAGTTTGTTTATTTGCGTTGAGGTCTTGAGGACAAAGTCGTCAGACACCGAAGCTCCGAAACTTGCAGCAACGACATCAGCACCCGTGCTCACTTCTTCATCCATCTCTTTCACACTGATAACGCTAGGCGTAGTTGTGTTCACTCTCATGCAGTGAACATCGGTCAACGGCGCGCTTGCGGTGCCAGACGAACCCTCGCTTTGCTAGACACGCGTCC
>JBIKMD010000116.1:0-8134 GCA_044359465.1 Myxococcota bacterium | reverse complement strand
AGGAACACTCATTGCGTGGAGCGACAAACGTTTCACCGAACACCCGTCCATACCCTGGTTCATTGATGACATGCGGCCGCAGGGCTTTCTTGGTCGCGCCTTCGTGCGTGCCCATCCCGAGCTGGCGCTGGCGAGCAATCCGCTCGATTGGCGCGTGGACGCTATCTGGAACGTCTTGCTGCAGCACGCTGACGATCTCATGGGCGATCTGCTGATCGGAGCGCAGGCGCTCGAACGTCATGCGCGGCGCCGACTCGTAGCCTCTACGCGTCGCGACTACGACGCTTTGGCCGATCGCGCGAGCGAGGGCGGCCTGCCCGCATCATCTGCTGGCGGTGAGCATCAAAAGTTCACTGCCCTCGTCAATGATGCGCATGTGATCGTGAAGTTCTCACCGCCGCTAGCAACGGAGCCGGGGCAGCGCTGGGCGGACCTGCTCATCTGCGAGCACCTCGCGCTAGAATCATTGAAAGACGCCGGCATCAGCGCGGCTCAAAGCGCGATCGTCATGACTCATCAACGCACGCATCTCGAAGTGCAACGTTTCGACCGCGTGGGCGTGCGCGGACGACGCGCCATCGCCTCGCTGCGAGCGATCGACATGGAGCACAACCCCACGAGTGCGCGCGACTGGGCCGCAGCAACCGCAGCGCTTGCGGAGCGCAACCTTCTCGATCACAAAGACGCCGATACCGCGGCGCTACTCGAAGCCTTCGGCCGCTTGATCGCAAACAGCGATCGGCACTTCGGCAATCTGTCGTTCTTCTGGAATGACGACGGTCGTTTCACCCTCGCGCCCGTCTACGACATGCTGCCCATGGCGTTTGCACCCACATCGCACGGCACGCTGGATGAGGTGAAACAACTCGAGACGTACGACGCGCGCACCTTGGCAGCGTGGCCCAAGGCGCGCGAGCTCGCGGCTAGTTATTGGCGCCGCGTGCTCGAAGATTCTCGAATTTCCAAGCGATTCAAGGAACGCTGCGCGGCGTCCGTTCTGCGCCAACTCACGCATGTGTGAACGAAAGAGACCATCGAGGCGACAGCGCTAACCTTACAAGTTGCAGTCCGGCCGCACTTCGGTACGCTCTCGTGTGTGATGCAGCTCCCCTAGGGTGACCAAATTGCGGCCGAGACCAACGACGCCTATTTCGAAAAGCCGCTGCACTTTGCCGTCGGTGCGAGCCCATTCAAAGCAAAAGGAAATATTTTTACCGGGCCGCTCGACTATTTCTCCAAACGGCTCGGGCGAGAGCGCCTCTTAGACGCCCTTCCTTCAACGGAGCTCAAAGCGTTTTTCTCGCAGCCTTTTTTGGCTGGGCAGCTCTACGACATCATGTGGTTTCCGTGGCTCGATTTGGCGGCAGCACGCCTGCTTGGCAAAACGTATCACCAAACCATTGAGGAGAGCTCCGAAGACTTGGCGCAAAGCGACATCAACGGGTTGTACCGCGTGCTGCTCAAGTTCACGTCGGTCAAGCCGCTCAGCCGACGCATTGGCGCGCTCAACGAGCAGTATTTCAACTATGCGCGGGTGCAAACGACCGAGCTTGGCGAGAAGTGCGTGGAGGTCGCCACCACCGGCTGGCCGCGGAGCATGACGCAGTTTTGGTGGCTGGGAAACCGTCCGTACATGTCGCTAGTCTTCAGATGCGCGGGCGCAAAGAAGCTCGATTTCGTTGGGCCTACCGTGGAAGACGCTGGCGAAAACAGTGGGATTCCCGTGACGCGCACCCGCATCAAAGTCACTTGGGAGTGACAAGTCCTGAACCATTGGGCGAGCTCTGACAATCGAGTAAATTCCCCGCATGCTTCTCCTGCTGTCACTCTCGCTGATGAGCGTAGACCTTGCTTTTTTGCCTCGAAACACCAGCCAACGTTCAGAGTTACGCGAGGAATCGCCGAGCGGACGCTACCTGTTCCTATCCTCAATGGCGCAGGCGAATGGGAATGGAAGCTTCACGAGCGACATGCTTTCCGGCATCGAGCTCTGGGACCTGCGCGCAAGTGCGCCAGTGCGCTTCATCGTCGCAGAGAAACTCCGAGCAGGCTTTAGTCCCGATGAACGAAGCTTCGTCAGCAACGGGGTCGTGTACGACTTGAGCGGCACGCGGGGCATTTTGAGGACCCATCCGACGGCGCAATTCGAAGGGTACGAAACGATCAGCAACGATGGCACACGTTACGCCGAAGCGTGGAATCAAAATGTCTCTCTCGGGGGGCGGAGGTCGATCGAGGTGCCCGGCTGGACCTTGGCGTCAATAGCGTTCGATGATGAGGGCAAACGCCTGTTCGTGCCGTGGCTCGACATCATGCAGAAAGAGGCCAAGTACAGCGTCGCAGTCATCGACTATGACTCCGGCAAGATCACACAAACGTTCACCAATGACAAAGCGTGCGAGGCGTCGCTCAAACGTACGAGCGGAGCAGCACAACGGGCCGCCAGTAACGCGTGTTCGCTCGCAGGCTCTGAGCGTGTTGGAGACCTCCGTATTGGCAGTATGAGGTTCTCTGTCTGCAAACAAAAGAGCCGGGGCGTGGCGATCTGCAACTTCAATCAAACGCTCGTGCGCTATGACGCTACAACGAAGCGGCACCAGTTCCTCGACTATCCAACAGTGACAGCGCCGCGGATTACCATCGGCGCCAACGGTGAGCTCTTCTACGCAGCCGAAGACGTCCACGCTGTCACCCTTTGGGAGCTGACAACCATGCAGCCTAAATGGCGCACCGCGAACTTCGCGCCGCGCGGCTTTCGTGAGCGCATACGCTTGGCACTCGCGGCGGACGGGACCCGCGCATTCCTGACGGGACCGGGCCACGATCCGCAGGTGCTCGACTTTAAAACCTTGACGCTCACCCCTATCGCCGGCGTGGTTGCGAAAAGAGACCATGGTTTCGAGTTCCCAGATGGCGTGTGCGGCGATGCCCAGCTCTTCGACTACGATGAGCAGTCGCCTCGCGCCTGTAAGTTCGTTCCAGTGTTTGGCCGCGCCCTAGGTGGGGGACTCACTGGGGAGCGCTGTCCGGCAAGCAACGATCTCGCCAAGCGCAATGACTTTTGTGTTCGCAGCAAGGACGGGTTGTCGCGAATCGCTGGTCACTTGGGTCCCGTGTTCGACGCCGAATACGACCAACCAAGAAACCGCTTGATCACGCGCTCCCTCGACGGAACCACGCGGGTTTGGGACTGGGCCACCAAACGTGAGGTCTCTCGTTATGCGCGCTACGATGGTGGTGCGCTCATCGGCCAACACGCCGATGGACGCATCGTCTACACACCTGATGCCGAACCGTTGTTGACGTTGACGAATGGACAGAACACCGTCGCACTCACGACCCTGCTTGGCCGTGCGTTGCGTTCCGATTCGGCGACGCAGCTGACCGTTGATGAAATCAAAAACTTGGGCACGCTCGCCGCTGCACCCTTCATCTTGTCGGCACCCGCGCCTGCCCTCAGTGTGGCAAGCGTCGAGATTCACGTCGCGCGCCCTCACGACGGAACGAACTGGGAGCTGCGCGCCAATGGCGTGACGCTTCCCTCTAGCGCCTTTACCGTGAAGCACGAAAGCACTGACGACGTGATCAGCTTAGCCGTAGCAACGGGTGACACCTTCGTTGAAATTCGCGAAGCCGAGCGTGCGCAGTGGCCAGCGACCTTGCGGTTTACCTATTCACCAATTCCGCGAGCCAACGAGGAAGAAGATTACCACTATGATCAAAAGCGGAGGAAGATCGCGCCTACGTTGCATGTGGTCGCCATTGGTACCTCGAAGTATCGCGACACCTCACTCACCCTAGACTACGCAGCGAGCGACGCCGCCGCGTTCGCCAAACGCATGCGTGAGCACGACGAACGCTTTGCGCGCATTGCTGTCACCGAAGTGCTGGACGCTGACAAACAAGGTGTGCTCGCCGCGCTCCGTCCTTTAGAGAAAGCTGGGACCGACGACATGACGGTGATCTTTCTTGCCGGGCACGGCTTCATTGGCAGCGACGATCAGTACTATTACGCGGCGGCGGACGTCGACCAAAACGCGCCCGAGAGCACAGGCGTGCCATTCTCTGAGCTCGAGCGGGCGCTCGGCAAAACGCGCGCCCAGCAGCGCCTTTTGCTTTTGGACACCTGCCACTCCGGCGAGATGCAGGTGGCAAAAACCTTCGGCATTACGGTGCCCGCGCCCGGGCAAACGGCGCAAACCCTGCTCACCGGAATTGAACAAACAAATACGCGCGGCATTCGTGCCAAAACCGCGTCTGGTGCCGCAGTTGAAGGCGGTGAGACGCAACGCATTGCGGCGGCTCGGCAACAACGACTGACAGAAATGCGCGCCCAAAGCGGCGTCGTTGTCCTTGCGTCATCTACAGGCAGCGAGCGCTCGTTCGAGTCATCGCAACTCAAGCGCGGCCTGTTTACCCAAGCACTGCTAGAGGTGCTGGGTAGGAGTGCCGCGGAGTTCACCGGCGATCCGGACGCGAGTCTGGGCGTCGCCGAACTGGCGCGTTACGTCTCGGATCGGGTCGCTGCGCTCTCCGGGGGCCGGCAAACGCCCACACTACGCGTATCGCATCCCTACTTCGACTACAGCTTCAGCGGCCTGCAGTTTGAGAGGAGCGCGGCGAACAAAGCAGACAAAAAGCCGAGCAAAAAACGCTAACCATGAGCGCACGAATGTTGCGCTCGCGGCGAATGACGATTTCCACGCGAGTGGCTTGTTCGAGCGCCGCTAAAGCCCCCTAGCGCGCTAGTTGGTGCGTCCACTTCCCTGCGGGCCGTTCGCTTTTGTGCTGGCGGGTGCACTTGCGGGCGCGCCAAGTGAACGCGCACGTTCGATCGCGCCTTTGACCCGCAGGAGCGTGTCTAGCTGCACAAAGAAGTTCTTCGCGCACTGCGAGATCAAGGGATGATCGAGCGCGTCTGGCTCGGTTCGCCAATTGCCCGCTTTGGAGAGGCCCACTTGGTCGCCGCTCACTTTTTCCATCTGCTGCATGTGCTCCACTAAAAACGTGTGCAGCTCGCGCAGCAGCCTCGGATCTTTGTTCTGAGCTTCGAGAAGGGTGGCGTTACGCACAACGTCGCGCCCCACCATTGCCACGAAGTCAGAGAGCCCAATGCTGACGTTACTGAGCGCAGTCACCTTGATGTGCTTTTCGAAGCTCCAGCGCGCCGTTGCTTCGAGCATCAGCAGGCCCACTTCCGAGTGGGTGAGGTCGCCGCGTTTGCGCATGTCATCCGCGAGCGAAACAAGGGCAAGCAGCACGGGGTCGTCGGCACTCGTCACGCTGCGGAGCACCACGGTGTGCAGCGCGGGTAGGTCACCGATAGTTTTGGACGCGGCGATACCTTCGAGCACTTTGGTAGGCGTTGTATCACCGATCACCGAGCGCAGCGCTTTGACGTCGTCCGGTTGTATCGATTTGGCCACACTGAGCATGCGCATGGCCGTTTCCCATTCCCCGTCCGGGCTCTGGTAACGTTGCTTTAGGGCGTTCCATTGCAGCGTAGGATCAGGAGCCTGCGGTTCTTTATTGCAAGCAACGAGCGCGCAAACGAGCAAAATGTGTCGCATCCGCCATGCGCTAGCCGATCCCATTGCGTCGTGACTACCCTAGAGGCTATCGGCGCCCCCGGAGTGAAGTCTCATGCAAGTGCAAACGGTCTACGTAAAACCGAAGCTGCTGCCGTCTATGCAACCTCTCGCGCGTCTGCTCGCGAACTACGTGTGGAGCTACGAAGCTGAGCTGCACACCTTGCTCGCGCTGCTGCGCGACAAGATTGGAGCCCTCGGCAAGCCTGTTTTCACCAACGCGCCGCCCTTTTCTTGGCTCGAGACGCTAACGCCAGCAGAGCAGGAATCCCTCGTCGCGGACACCACGATCGCGGCAGAGGTGGACAAGTTCACGAAGAAGCTCGCGACCAAAAACAAAGAACCGCTGCTCCCAGCAGGCGCACTCGTTGCCTATTTCTCCGCGGAATATGGCATCCACGAATCGCTACCGATTTACGCCGGTGGCCTTGGCATCCTTGCCGGCGACCACTTGAAATCAGCGAGTGATCTCGATCTTCCGCTTGTTGGCATTGGGCTGTTCTACGGCCGCGGTTACCACGAGCAACACATTGGCGCAGACGGTGCGCCGGCCGAACGCTACATTCAGACCAACCCCCATGCGCTGGGTGCCCGTCTGTGCACCTTGCCAAATGGGGGCCGCCTCACCGTGCACGTCAAAATGGCGACGCGGGTGGTGCATCTGCAGGTTTGGGAGCTCGAAGTAGGCCGTATCAAGCTCTACTTACTCGACTCGGATGTGCCAGAAAACGCGGAGCACGACCGCCGCATCACCCAGAATTTGTACGGCGGAGGGCATGACACGCGCATCGAACAGGAGCTTGCATTAGGCGTAGGCGGTGCATTTGCGCTGGAAGCGCTCGGCATCAAGCCGACGGTTTACCATATCAATGAGGGCCACGCGGCGTTCCTCTCACTCGCACGGTTGCACATTGCACGGCGCGATCTGGGCCTGGATCTGGAAGCCGCGGCAGAGCTCGTTGCAGCGGGCAACGTGTTCACCACACATACGCCGATTGCCGCAGGCAACGACGTCTTCTCTCACGGCGCGCTGGTGCCGTATTTGACACCCCTCTGCGAAGCACTCGGCCTTCCACTGCAATGGGTCCTCGATCAGGGGCGCGAAACCTATGACGCGGAATCCACCGGCTACAACGCCCGTTTCTCCATGACTGCGTTTGCCATTCAGCTCAGCGCGCAGCGAAACGGCGTCTCCCTAGAGCACGGCGATGTGTCGCGCCGTTTGTGGCACGCGCTCTTCCCGGGCCATGCAAGCACAGAGGTTCCGATTGGCGCCGTCGTCAACGGCGTGCACCTGCCAACGTGGACGCATCCAGACATGGCGAAGCATTATTTGGTGCCGCGCGCAGACCACCAAGCGTTCGCCAGCGACAAACGGCGCCTGCGCCAAGCACTCGTCGATCACATCAACAAACGACGTCCGTCGCATCTACGCTTCGATGCGGATGTCTGCACGATCGGATTTGCGCGCCGTTTTGCGGAGTACAAACGGGCGCTCCTGTTGTTCTCTGACCCTGAGCGTCTCAAGCACCTGCTCGCAAACAAAGACAAACGCGTGCAGCTCGTGTTCGCCGGGAAAGCCCATCCGAACAACACGAGAGAGAAAGCCAACATCAAGGCGCTGCACGATCTCATCCATCGTTATGGCCTGGAAGCGCACATTGCGTTCATCGAAAACTACGACATGCGCGTTGCACGCCTGCTCGTCCAAGGCGTTGACGTCTGGCTCAACACGCCGCGCCCACCGCTCGAGGCAAGCGGAACGAGCGGCATGAAGGTGATCCAAAACGGCGGTCTCAACGTCAGTGTGAGCGATGGTTGGTGGAAAGAAGCATACGAGCCCGACGTGGGCTGGTGCGTGGGTGACCAGTACGATCAAAGCTCGCCGCTCAGCGACGCAGCCCGTGATGCAGACGATGCGCAAGACCTGTATCGCATCATCGAAAACGAGGTGCTCCCGCTGTTCTACGCGCGCGACGAGCGCGGCGTGCCCATGGCTTGGATCGATCGCTGCCATACCTCGGGCCGCGTGCTTGCACCCAAGTTCCGCGCAACACGAATGGTCGAGCAATACGTGCGCGAACACTACACGCCAGCGCACAAAGCAACGATCGCGCTGCATCAGGAAAACGGTCAGCTCGCCAAATCACGCGCAGAGATTCGCGTGCGCGCGCACAAAGCGTTCGAGACAGTTACCGCAGAGTGGCTCGAAACAGCGCCGAGCAACGCGCCCATTGGCGACAAGGTCAAAGTCAAAGCGCGGATCACCGCCGAACAAAACGATCTCTTGGTAGAAGTGGTGTCCGGCATCACCAAAGAGCGTACCAATGACGTCTTTGACTGGTACAATGTGCGCGTGACCAAAGCCGAAGTGGTCAAAGGCGCGGCAGCCAACGAATGGATTGCCACCGCGCAAGTGGAATGCGACGCACCCGGGACCTTCTCGTTCGCGCTTCGTGTACGTCCGCGCATTGAGACGGCGCTGGTCAACCGTCTCGTGCGCTTCGCTTAACTAGAGCGTGTCCGGAGATTGTCTCTCAATTACG
>JBIKMD010000835.1:0-3265 GCA_044359465.1 Myxococcota bacterium | reverse complement strand
CCTGCTCCTACCGCTGTCAGCTTCAAGGCCGAGCTCAAGACGCTCCGTGACGACGCCAAAGTGCGTCTTCACCTAGCGGGCGCAGAAGTGCGCGACGCTTGGGACAAGCTGGCCAAAGACGCAGAGACGGTTGCAAACAAGCTCGAACGCGCCGTGAAAGATGCGGAAAAGAGCCCAGCATCGGAGTCTGCCAAATTGAAGCTGCATTTGGCGGCCATGGAACTGCGCGAACAATGGGATGCCGTGCAACCACAGCTGCATGCGTTTTCGAATGCGCTGGCGCAAAAGGGTGAAGAAGCTGCGGCCGCCCTACGCAACCTGCCAAGCGAGCAAGCGAAGCTTCAAGCCAAGCTCGCAGAGATGAACGCAGAAGTCGCCATCAACGCACGTCTAGAGCAAGCGAAGGCCGAGCTCGGTAAAGCTAAAACTGCGAGCCAGCGCTTGATCAAAGACGCCAGCAAGACGTTCAAAGACACGCTCAAGAACATCAAAAAAGCACTCGCGTAGTTTCGCGATGCTCGCTCGCTCAGCGTTTCTTCTTGGGCTTTTTCCCGAGCGGGGTGAGCTTCAACTCGAGCCGTACGTCTTCACCGCCTTTGAACGTCGCCGTTGCCACCCATTTCTTCTTCTTCGCGACGAGTTGGTGCTCACCCTCGGCAAAGGTGTTGTCGAGGCCAAGAGGGGATTCGCCGATCAATTTTCCATCGACGAAGATCTCGGCATCAGAAGGTTTGGTCATGACGCGCAACATGCCCTTAGGAGGCGTCTGTACTGGCAATGACGCCGCCGCTTTCTCTGCTTGCTGCACGAGCTTCTCAGCGGCTTCACCAATTTGCGACAGGGTTGGCGGTTTCTCAGGTAGCACGGTGGGCTGGTTCAGCATCTGATAGCCGCCAAAACAAAGTGCCCCAATAAAGACGAGCGTCGCTGCGATCCACAACGGCTTCAAGGAG
Source organism: Myxococcota bacterium (assembly GCA_044359465.1). Classification (GTDB taxonomy): domain Bacteria; phylum Myxococcota; class JADLHZ01; order JADLHZ01; family JADLHZ01; genus JADLHZ01. The sequence goes on along the minus strand of JBIKMD010000835.1, from coordinate 2,312 downwards.
CGCGGTTGTTTCTTCGCCTCGGCATCACGCTGCGTGGTGTCTAACTCGAGCGCCATTTCTACAGGCCGTGCGATCGAGCGTGTGACGGCTTCTTCTTCCACTTTGCGGTGCATGGCACCATGGGCATCGAGCGCCGGCATGTCCGATTGAAGCATGGTGATGAAGTGTTCGTTGTCGTCTTCAACGGCGGGCGCATTGGCGATGGCTGGCGTCGCTTTGGGCGGCGCAAACAGACGGCCGGTCAGAGAAGGTGGCAGAACTTGGATCAGTTGCTCGGGCTCGGCGAGCCCTTTGAGCTTGAAACTGCCAAGCTCGGTGGCCACGAGTGGGGCGAGCGGCGCATCCAACGCCGCAAACGCGTCCGCGCTCATCAAAACTTGTCCGCCATGGGCGACACCCGCAACACGCGCAGCGCGGTTCACCATGGGACCAAAGTAGTCCATACGGCCGGTCATCGGGTCGGCACGGCACTGCGGTTCCCCGGTATGCATGCCCATGCGTACTCTTAGCCCTGCGAACAGGGGCTCACCATTGGCACCAGGCTCGGCAAGCGCCACCGGCTGCGCCAGAAGCTCAGCAGGCCATGGGGCAGCCAGAAGCTCTGTTTGCAAGCGCGCGCAGCAGTTGATGGCGCGCTGCGCAGAATCGAAGGCGATCATGAACGCATCACCAACGGTCTTCACTTCGTAGCCAGCAAAGTCGGCCATGACGCGGCGAAACACTGCGTTATGAAGCTCCAGCGCTTGTTTCATCGCACCGGGTGCGTCTTCCCAAAGCGCTGTCGAGCCCTGCACGTCGGTGAAAACGATGGTCACTTTGCCTGTGGGTGCGTGCATGCCCCATGCAACGGCGGCGCCGCGCTCCCGTCAAGAAAACGCCTCCGCAGCGCCATCCGGCAAATGCCGGTTCGCGACGAACTCTCTTATTACACGCAGGCTTCAACGTGTTATCGCGCCGCGCGAGGGAGCTCCGCCATGACCACGACAACACTCACCGCTGCGCCAGCGCGCACGGGATTTTTTGCGACGACCTTCCGAACACTGGTTTTTCCTCTGGTGTTGCTCACCGTGACGCCGCCGCTCGTGCTCGCGTTTTGGGCCACCATCGTCCACTTGGACGGTTCTTTGCTCCGCATGCTCAGTCTCGAGGGAGCACGCACCATCATCGCCAACCTGCCTGCGCCTAGCCTCACGGCGGTAGCGATCATCGTAGTGTTTGCCGCGTTCGAGTTGCTTTTGATGCTGGTGCTACCAGGGAAGACCTTCCTTGGACCCGTCACACCCGCTGGCAATCGGCCAGAGTACAAGCTCAATGGCGTCGCCGCGTTCATCGTCACCCACGTCGTCTTCTACGTGGCAGCCGTGCGGCTCCAGCTCTTCCCCGCAGCGATCGTCTACGATCATTTGGGCGAGCTGCTCATCACACTCAATCTCTTTGCGCTCGCGTTTTGTTTGTTCCTCTACTTCAAGGGCATGCACTTTCCGTCATCGACGGACGCCGGCAAAAACGGCAACCCCGTCTTCGACTACTACTGGGGCACGGAGCTGCATCCTCGTTTGTTCGGGGTCAGCCTCAAGCAGCTTTGCAACTGCCGCATCTCGATGATGGGCTGGACCGTCATGGTGATGTCCTACGCGTTCAAACAACAAGCACTCTACGGCGTGATCTCGAATGGGATGATCGTCGCCGTGGCGCTGCAAATGGTCTACATCTTCAAGTTCTTCTGGTGGGAGAGCGGTTATTTCACCTCGCTCGACATCATGCATGACCGGTTTGGCTACTACATCGCATGGGGCGTGCTGTGCTGGGTGCCATGCGTTTACACATTGAGCACCGCCTTCCTTGTGACGCATCCGAGCGACATGTCTGTGCCGGCTGCTGCGGCGCTATTTCTCTTTGGTGTGTTCGCCATTTGGGTGAACTACGACGCCGATGAGCAACGCCAGCGCACGCGTGAGACCAAAGGAAACACGACCATCTGGGGCAAAAAACCAGAGCTCATCGAAGCAAGCTACACAACCGGCGACGGCAAGCAGCACAAGAATCTGCTGCTGGTCAGCGGCTGGTGGGGCGTCGCACGGCATTTCCATTACATCCCAGAGCTCACACTCGCCGCCTGTTGGATCGCGCCGGTTGGGTTCACGCACGCGCTGCCATGGTTCTATCTCTTCTTTCTCACCATATTGCTCGTTGACCGCGCAGGCAGAGACGATTTGCGCTGTGAGAAGAAGTACGGCCGGGATTGGGAAACGTACAAGGCGCGCGTGCCTTATCGTATGATTCCGTACATTTATTGATTTTTGTGTGCCCCC
>JBIKMD010000273.1:0-6139 GCA_044359465.1 Myxococcota bacterium | reverse complement strand
ATTTAACGTCGCTTATCGCGCGAGCAGCGAGCCCCAGACCCTGCGCATCGACGTCACCACCTTAGACAAGAGTCCGCAGCGCGTCGCGCCTGTCATCATCAAGCGCCTCATTGAGCTCATCAACAACGGCGCGGCGAGTGGGAGCGCGTTCAACCCGAGTGAAAGTTTTGCCGAACGTCTCAGCGGTCCGTGGGATGGTCCAGACGCCTTTGGACCAGATTTTTCGTGGACCCTGCGAATACGCGGCGTGTCTCCTTTGTTCTTACGCACGATGGTCGATCAGCTACGCAAGTGCGGAAAAGACCAGCCGGTGACCACCATGCGGATCACCGGGGAGCTAACGCTCGATGACTCGGCGCTCAGCGTGGACACTACCAAGATTAGGCACTGGCTCGCCTCCGCCACCTACGTAGACGAGTACAAACGCGTCGCCTTCGTGGTGAGCGAGACACCGGCCTCCGACACGTTTTTTTCCGTCACCATGCAGGAGCCCATCACCCCTGCGACCGAAGACGCTCTCAAGCTCACCGCCATGCGCTGGCTCATGGCAACCGCAGCGTATGTGGACGACGATCAACAGCCCGTCGTGCGATCGAAAGAGATCTTGGACAAACATCTACCCGCGTTCGCGCTCGACGGATCCACGTTTAGCGCGCGCTTTGCGGAGTTCCTTCATCACTACGCTTCCTCGCGCGCAGTGCTCATCAACATGTTGCAGAAGATCCCTGGCGTGATGAAGGTAGCGCTTGGACACCCCCGCGTGAAAGCCACACCAAAACCCACGCGCGCTGCGCCCAAACCCGTCGTAAAGAAGCCGCGCGTGATCGCGAAACCCAAAGCGAAAACCAAGGCGAAAACCAAGGCAAAGACCAAGGCAAAACCAAAAACCAAGACCAAGCCCGCTCCCAAGAAGAAGCGGAAATGAGCGAGCGGCTGCCGGAGCGTGGGCTCGGTGATCTGATCAGCGAGACTTTCGACCTGCTGCTGCGTGCGCCGCTGTTTTTGTTTCTGCCGTTCTTTTGCTTCGAGCTTGCATGGCAAATCACCTTTCAGTTTTTTGAGAGCAGCTTCAGCCAACTCATCGAACGCACAAGCGGTGAGCTCGCGAGCATGCGTGCGCTCGTGACGCCCATGCTCGCTGGCCTAGTCGCGGTGTTTGCTGCGCTAGTCGTGCTGGTGATTCTCTACTCGTATCTGCTTGCCATCGCCCAGCTCGCTGCACGGGAGGCAATGGCGCAACGCAAGATCACGTTAGCGGCAGCGCTTCAGCACGCAAAAATAGAGCTCTTCCCCACCATGAACAGGCTCGGCTGGTTTTCACTCGTGTTCGTTCCGCCAATACTACTGCTGAGCGTGGGGATTGTGTTGTCTGCGACTGGCAGCATTGGGATTGGCATCATTTTCATCTGCCTAGCGATTGCAGGCAGATTCGTTTGTTCCCCGCTGTTTCGCGTCGCATTCGGCGTGGGCGCTATGACTGAGCTGCGTGGCAAAAGCGCGCTCGCTGCGGGGTGGGACGTCGCAAAAGAGCGCATTCCTGAGCTGTTTGGTCTCGCCATGATCTTGGTGCTCGTTTCTGTGATCGCTAGCGTGATCAACACGGTGCTGAGTACACCCATCCCAAGCGGTCTCGATTTGTCATCCTTCGACGTGAACGCGCTCCTTCAACTCGACAAGAGCAAGCTGATGAAGATGCTCTTTGCATCAAACAAGATGCCGCTCTGGGTGAGCTTCTATGAACCGGTGGCCGATGCGCTGAGTGCTTCCTGCAAAGAAGCGTTCGCCTATACACTCATTGGCGTTTGGTTTGCCCGCCGGAGTGTGCCAAGTCCTCTGGTCTAATGCGGGTTGGCGGCTTCGTCATACATGGCAATCACAAGACCACCTTGGCGGCGTGTCTGCGCAGCTTGCTCGCGGTGTGTGATGAGGTCGTCACGGTCGACTCTTGCTCCAGCGACGGGTCGGCGGAGCTCGTGCGGTCACTCGGAATCCAGAGCAAGATCCTGCCCTGGCAAGGCTGCGGCGCCGCACGGGGCGAAGCTTTCAAGCTACTGAAGCCAGCGGACTACGTGTTCTTTTTGGATGCCGATGAATCTCTGAACGAAGAGAGCACCCGGCGTGTGCTCGCTTGGAAACAAAGCGCAGCCACGCTTCCCTACTACACGCTGCAGCGCCGCGACTGGGCGGAGCTACCTACTGGAACCTTTCTCTACCGCCGAGAGACGCGCAAACGGCTCATACGGTGGGACCACGGCGTGTGGACACCCGACATGATCTTGCATGATGCGCTGCCAAAAGGAGCCTCTCTCCCCATTAAAGAGGGCTTCATCGAGCATCACTTTGCGCAATCCGTCGAAGGCCTAGAAGAAAAGCAGGACCTTTACTCGCTTCTTTACGCCGTTCGCCTAGCTGCTGGTGGCAAACGTTCGCGGCCCACCTTTGGCCTACGCAGCACGCATGTCCTGCGCGATGCCGTCATCAAGGGGGCTTTCTTCCGCGGCGGCTGGCCGGCCGTACGCCTCGCTTGGGCGGTCTCGAAGACACACGCGCGCAAGTACGAGATTATCAAGGACATTGAGCACGGTGCGCATGCCGACTTGCTCACACTCTTTCGTGAACAACGCTTCGAGGCGCTGTTCAAAACAGCGCTTGCCCGCTTCGGCGCCTAAATGTTAGCGCCGCGCCGAGGTTTTTAACCATGTACAAATATTCATACATTGCCGTCTTCGCCCTCATCGCGGCCTGCGGCGAGCCGCCGCGTACCACTTCGGAAATCACCACCGCCGTGGACAAGCCTACCGGCGCGGTGGACGCCGCTGCATCTGCCGCGCTCGTCGTCAGCAACGTACAAAAAAACGAGCTCTTCGAGAAGTTGGTGCTTCGCTCTCCGCGCTTGCCAACGGGTTTCGCCTTCGCTGAAGGCCCAACCGGCTCCACCGGCGGCACGGGTGGTACGGTTGCTGACTTCTTCGTCAACGCCTGCAATGGCGTCGCGCGTGACGGAAAAGACAATGTCACCACGCTAGACCTCAAAAACGAGGGACTCAGCGGCTCGCTCACGCTTGCCGTGTCTTGTACGGATACGCGCGCTTTCAACATGCGCGTCTCCATGAACGACGCCTGCTCGGCGACCACGTGTTTCAACGGCGAAGCGCGCTATGACCTCAAAGACGGCTTGCTCGTGTGGTCACTGCGCGCGGTCACCAAGGCCGTCGCTGGCGGCACCACGTCGGACGTCGACGTGGGTGGTGTGGCGAAAGTAGGCGGCGGCCTTGGCGACATCAAGATGCTCGGGTTCTTCAAGCCCCTTGGCAAAGACGGCAAACCCACGGGCGATCCGGCCAAATCCGTCGTCCTCACCTGGGGTGAATCGGTGGGTAACTACAGCCCGTATTACATGACCGGCACCAACGGAAAATTCCGCTGCAACACGCCAGACTCCGGCAAGAGCGGCTGTTGTCGTCAGCTGAATGCGCAAGAAACGCCCACCGGTGAAGAGTTCACTTGGGGCGGGTTCGTCTGTAAATAACGCCTCCCCTCCCGCCTCATGGCTGTGCTCAGTCACGTTTTGAGCAGCTGCTCCGAATCTGAGCAACCACAGCGGTGATCGCCGTCACAACTCTGCCATAAGACCTCGCTAAACCAGCCAAGCGCTGCCCTGGCACGCCGTTCGCAATCACTCTTCGCAATCGCCAACGCGAGGAGGTTTTTGTGGTCGCTATTGAAGTCAAAGAAGTCATGCGCGGTGCGCAAGTAGTCAAAGCCGGGACGACGGAGCTCGCCCTCGGCTTCCCAGAAGAAATCGTCAAAGCGTGGATGCAAAGCGGCGTTCAAGTGAATGGCTGGATCATTCCAGACGTTCGCGCCGCACATGGCATTGTGCAGTGGGCGCTCGAGTTTCCGCTCTACTATGCGTTGTTCATCCGCGGCACCTTTGCGCGCGGTGAGAAGCTGCCCGTCGTGGTGGAACCTTCGCAGTGGAAGGACGTGACTGAGTACCTGCGGCTCACGCTGCTTGGCCTCACGCGTGATGAAATGCGCTCGGTCTCGGTGACGCCCGCGCTCGCGGAGATGCTCGGCAAAGAGAGCGACCACCTTGCGCTCAAACGCGCGGACACGACCGTAGCGCAAATCGAAGACTTCTTGGAACCGGTGTTTTTCGACGCCGAAGGTATCGCCACAGTAGGTGCGTTGTCCGTCAAGCGCCACGGCGACAACGTCTATTCGTTTTTCACGGAAGACGATCGCATCGATGAGCTGCGCCTCGAGGTGCCTGAGGGTCAGCTGCCGGTCTACGCGGCCTCACTCGCGCCGGCGATACAGCCAGTAATGCCTGAGCCCTTCGAAGTGATCATGCTCGGCGCGTCCAATGGTTTTGACGCCAAGAACGCCTGTAGCAACCAAGTGGTGCAAGCGAATGGTCGCTTCCTTCTGGTGGATGCGGGTCCCTACATTCGGCACACACTCAAACACGTGGGAATTGGGCTCAACCAGCTCTCGGGCGTCGTCATCACGCACGCGCACGAGGACCATGCCGTAGGCCTCAGCGCGCTGCTCGAAACGCGGCAAAAACTGCAACTCTTCATCTCGCGCGAGAACGCGGAGATCTTGCGTCGCAAGCTCGCCATCCTCAACGCGGACGTGAATAAACCGGAACGTCTGCTCGATGACGCGTTCGACATCACTTACGTCGAGGCCGCGAAGGATTATGACTTCTACGGTCTACGCTTGCGCTTTCACTACACCTTCCACTCGATTCCTTGCACCGGTGTCGAGCTTGCAGTGAGCAGCGGCGGGCAAACGAAAAAAGCGCTCATCGTTGGCGATAGCGATTCACGTGCTCACATTGAAGCCGCGTTCGAAGCGGGCGTGATGAGCGGCGAGCGTTATGCCGATTTGCTCATGCTCTACGCTTGGCGCGGCGATCTCCTCATTGCCGACGCAGGTGAGGGTGCGATTCATGGCGCGCCCATCGACTTCATCAACAACGAGTCGATGGTGGTCTACATGCATACAGGGCAGCTCAAAGAGGCGGACCGTGCGCTCTACTCGTTAGGGAAAGCTGGCTACCGCTACACCTTAGTCTCAGCGCAGCCCATGCTCTCGTCACTCGAACGAGGGCTAGGCCTCAAAGCACTCACGCAGGCGTTCAAACAAGCGAGCGTCGATGCGCTGAGCGTGTTGCTCGATGCCGCTACCGCAGAGAACGTTAACACGGGCCAAGTGATCATGCGCCAAGGAGAGCTCAGCCGCGACGTGGTGGTGGTGCTCACGGGCGAGCTCAGCGTGCTCACCGCGACGGCTACCGGCGCCAGTCAGATTGCGCGCATCACGGCCGGCGAGATCGTAGGAGAGCGTGCAGCAGTGTCGCAAGCACCACGCTCCGCGACGGTCATGGCAGCCACGGCGTCTCGCCTCTTGCGCGTCCCAGCGCCTGTCTTCGAGCGCTTCGTCGAGCAGTCTGGTCTCTCAACGAAGCTCCCAGAGGTATGGCAACGCCGCCGCGCGCTGGACACTGTTCGGATGCTCGACGGCGCGAGCGTCACGGCGAAACAGCTCCTAGCCGAGCACGCTGTTCGCAAAACCATCGAGCCAGGCGCCACGCTCATCCGCGAGCGCTCACAATCGAACACCGTGTTCGTGCTCGTTGCAGGCCGTGTGCAGGTCTACAAGGGCAGCGATCCCCTACTGATCGCTGGAGCACCTGTCATTGTAGAGAGTGGCACGCTGATCGGTGAAACCGCGCCGTTTCTGAGCCGCGAACGCAACGCCAGCATCGTCACATTAGACGAGTGCGAAGTGCTCGCGATTCGCGGCGCGGATTTCAAACGCATCGTCGAGAGCTCGCCGCAGCTGTTCTGCCACATCTCCCGCACCGTCAAACATCGCGCCGCGTAACCTGCCCATCACTGGAGACAGACCATGTCCATCAGCATTCCTAAAGATGGCGCCATCCGCTTCGAGTGGAGCGAGCAGAGCGAGTCGTCGAGCCTGTTGCTCATTCGCACGGGCGCCGTGCCAGGCTACATGCGCGTGAAGCTCGCCGGCGAAGTGAGCGCGTATCAGTTCGAACACCTGTCACGTCACCAGCGTTATTTGTGTGCCATCGCATCGCATCACGCGGGGCAGATGCGCGTGT
>JBIKMD010001050.1:0-2633 GCA_044359465.1 Myxococcota bacterium | reverse complement strand
CTCACCGCGCAGACCCGAACGGTCGACACTGTCGCACGCATTGGCGGCGAAGAGTTCGCCATGGTGCTGCCAGAGACAACCACGGCTGAAGCGATGATCGTCACCGAACGGTTGCGACAAAAACAAGAGACCGAAGGTTTGCACACCACTTTCAGCGCTGGAATCGCAGGTTGCCCGTCGAACGCCGTTGCAGAAGATGATCTGTTCAAAGCTGCCGATCGAGCGCTCTACCAGGCCAAACACGCCGGTCGAAACAGAGTCACGCTCATCTCTTAGGGCGCCACCGCGCTTCGTGACTACCCACGCATAGCCTCGACGGGTGAAACACGAGACGCCCAAAGCGCCGGCCAAACACCGCTGGCGACGCCAAGAAACAGCGCGAGTGCAGATACGATCAAGAAAATGTCCAGACTCGGCTCGAAGCGAAACGAGGTCATCGTGTCCGAGAATTGGCTCGGCGCTTCCAGCGTGACGCCGGTTAGCGCGAGCGCAGCGCAGACACCAACCAGTGAGCCCACAGCGGCAAGCACCATCGACTCGAACAAGAACGAGACGAGGATGGTCCCCTGCTCGAAACCGAGCGCGCGAAGGGTGCCAATCTCACGCACGCGACCATTGATGAGTGAATACATCGTCGTTGTCGCGCCAAGCACGGCTCCAATCGAAAACAAGATTGCGAGAACGAACGCCGTGCTTTGGGTCAGCAAAGTGAGCTCGCGAGACTGGTCAGCATAATACTCCGCCTCGCTCTTGACTGTGAGGGACAACCTCCGCTCAGCATCAATCTCAGCTTGAAGTCGAGCAAAGACACTTTCACTATCGAGTCCAACGAGCAAAGTGGATGCGACGCCTGCTCTGCCGAACATGGTTCGCACAATCGAGAAGTCCGCCCAGGCTTCGTTCTCGAACGCCGACTCCTGCGCGGAGAATACACCCACGATGCGAAACGAGTGGCCCAGCGACTCAGTGAGCAACGCATCGTTCTTCACGGCAAAGCGTCGCCGCTCCAAGCTGCGAACGATGTTCTTTCCAAGCACGATTTCCTCGCTCCCCTCGCGCGGCCAACGGCCCCACACGAGCCTTACCTTGGGTCGCAGCGCCAGCGCAGACACGCTCGTTCCCCTCAGCGCGACATTGAACGTGGGTTGGTTCGCAACGAGAAGAATGGGCAGCGTCGTCACGAGCTCTGCTGCAACCGCACCGCGGACGTGCTCGCGAAAAGTGTCGAGACTAGAGACCAGACTGATGTCGGCTTCGCTGATCGAGCTGCGCTGCTCCAGACTCGCCCCCTTGCTCAGGAGCAGCGCGTTGAGCGCTCCGCCACTCGAAGCGAGCGTGCGCCCTACCCCGTTCGCCAGCATCATCAATGACGAGAAAACGAAGACAACGAGCGCGATCGCGAACGAGGCGTTGAGCGTCGCGCTACGACGCGCATTCAGGCTTCGGACATGATAGCGCAGCGGGAGCACGTCAGCCTGCCCGGCGCAGAGCGTTGACGACTGGTACCCGCGCGGCAGTGAGCGCTGGCACAATGGTCGCAAGCGTAGCGAGACCAATGCAGAGCGCCACCCCTTCGAACAGCAGCGCGCTCGGCACCTCGAAGTAATTGAAAAAGCTCGGCGCGGCCGCGACAAGCGTCTCCCCAATCGCGTTGACGAGCGCACGACCGGCCACGATACCAATCGTCGCTCCGATTGTTACCAAAGTCAGCGACTCCGAAAGCACGAACACTGCAAGCGTGAGTGGCTGAAATCCGAGCGCCCGCAGCGTTGCGTACTCGCGCGTCCGCTCGCTGACGCTGAGCGCGATCATGTTACCAATGATGCTGAGCATGACGAGCAAGACGGCGAGACTAATCACGTCGACGAGGCGAAAGATCAGCCCCATAGAAGCGGCAGACGCAAGAGCCAACGCCTTCTCGCTCACCGTCTTGGTCGCGATAGGATAAGCCGCAAACAACTCATCGATCTGGCTAATGACGGCCTTGCGACGCGAGGGATCCGTCACCTTCGTTGCGAAGATGTCCGCGCGATCGTGCTGCGTTGGCGGTGCTCCTGCGTTGACGTACGGATAGTGGAACAAGATGCTCCGCACATAGGTACCGCGGCGGAGCGGTCGGTAGATACCTGCCACATCGACCTCGAGAACCCCCCTACCCGCGACCGCAAACGACAACCGTTGTCCGATCTTCCAACCAAGAGAGCGCGCCAGTGTGGCGCCGACAATCACGCTAGATGGGTTGTCGAACCAACGTGCGGCGTCCTCATCCGAGATCGCGTAGTCCCGAAAGATCTCGCGTCCTATGCGCGCATCCGTCGCAAACGCATAGAAGGGCTCGTTTCGGTTGCCGAGCCACGCCGCATCGAGCTCCATCATGGGAGCGACCAACTTCAGCTCGGGCAGTGCTGCCCGAATCTTTTCGAGGTAGTTGAGCGGCAACTTTTCGCCAAGCGGGCGTCCGCGCATGACGTAGAGGATGTCCTCGCTTGCCGTATTCATCGAGACGGTCCACACGTCGTCAATCGTGCGAACGAAGAGAAAGGCCGTCATCGAGACGGCCACCCCAAAGATCGTCGCGAATGCACGCATCTTGTGGCGGAGCGCACTGGCAAAAACGAGCGTCGCGCTAGTCA
>JBIKMD010001001.1:0-2770 GCA_044359465.1 Myxococcota bacterium | reverse complement strand
TGCGGCGGCGCCCAGGCGAATCCATGTGGTTCCGCCGGCACGGCAGTGATCGATGGCAACAAGCTCGAGGGCGTACTGCACATTCGCAACGCAGGTACCGTTTTGCTCCGCGCCCTCGACATTACCAATGGCAAAATCACGCCTGGCACTGGAGACGGCGGCGGCATTCTCAATGATTCCAACCTGACCGTCGATCGCTGCACCATCCACCACAACATTGCTTACATTTACGGAGGAGGCATCCAAAACACAGGAACATTGACGGTGACGGACAGCATTCTCGAAGCCAATGATGCATTAGACGGCGGCGGCATATCGAATGCTGGCACAGCAAGCATCGTGCGCACCTCCATCATTGAGAATCTCACTGGCGCTGGCGCGATCTATACCACCGGACAAACCACGCTCACGAGCACCACCGTGTCCAGCAACTTTGGTGGGTCCTATGGTGGTGGCATTTACGTGCAAGGCGGCACGACCATCATCAGCTCGAGCACCATCGTCAGCAACACCGGCGGCGGAATGTCTGGGATCAACGTGGTGGGTGGAACGCTTCGCATGCGCAACTCGGTGGTGTCTGACAACGCGGTTGCCGATTGTTACGGCACTATCGTTTCGCTCGGAGGTAATTTCGTCGGCGGTCCTTACCCAAGCTGTTCCATCACGAGCGGCACCGGTTCGAGCGGCGGAGATCAAGTGGGCACTTATGTCGCGCCAATTTCGCCTGAGCTTGGTCCACTACAAAACAACGGCGGTGTCTCGCGCACGCAGCCGTCTCACCCGCGGTAGTCACGGCCGACCAGCGCGGCCTCGTGGGCTCAGTCGGCCGTTTGCAAGGCATCCGTTGTGACATTGGCGCAGTCGAGGTGCGCTACTTCGATGTGAACGCCACCGCTGACTTGCTTGACGCCAATGTGGGCGACGGCGTGTGTGATACTGACTCCGGCACGGCCGGAGATCAGTGTTCACTGCGTGCTGCGCTTCAAGAAGCAAACGTCACGGGCGGCGCCGATGTGATTGCGCTCGCAGGACAAACCTACACGCTGACTCGCGCCGGCACTGGGAATACGTCGGGCGATTTGGATGTGCTCGATCCCGTATTGATCCGAGGGACCGCCTCGACTCGCATTGATGCGACTGGGCTCGGCGATCGCGTATTACATGTCCAGAACAACGCCGCCGTACAGCTTCGTGATCTCACTTTGTCCTCGGGCGCAACGAGCAGCAACGGCGCCGGCGTGCTTGTTGATGCGGGGAGTGAGCTGTCACTAGTGCGCTGCGAGCTGAGCGGCAACGTCGCAAGCGGTACAGGCGATGGCGGCGCCATTTGGTCAGCGGGTCCGCTGTCGCTCAACCAAGTGACGATCGCAGAAAACCAGGCGAGACGCGGCGCAGGCGTTTTCATGGCGTTACCTAGCGGACAACTCACCGCCACAGCCACTACCTTCTCAGGGAATACCTCAACCGACATTGGCTCAGCGCTTGTGCAAAACGGCGTGACCGCCACGCTCACGAATGTCAGCATCACGGCGAATACAGCAGGCCAAGGCGGAGCCGTCTCCGTGGTGTCTGGGTCGCTCTTCGTTGGAAACACCATCATCGCAGGCAACACAGACCAGCGTACAACGCCGTCTGCACCTGATTGCAACTTACCAACGCCTGCTTTGTTTCAGAGCCAAGGACACAACGTGGTTGGCGTAGGGTGCGGCTTCACAGCATCCGATTCCGATGTCGTGGGTACACTGCAAACGCCCATCAACGCGCAGCTCGGGTCTTTGTCTGCGACCCAGCCACGCGTACATGTGCCGCAATCCGGCAGCCCCGCGATCGACGCAGGAGACGATACGAGTTGCACCGCGCTCGATCAGCTCGCAGCCTCGAGACCACGCGGCATCGCCTGCGACGTTGGGGCCATCGAAACAACCGAAAGTGATCTACGCGTGACGCTCACGAACAACCGCACCGTCGTGGCACCCGGCGCGTTCATCACCTACACAATGACCGTCACGAACGAAGGTCCTGCTGGTGTCAAAACCGCAGCGATCGTCGACACCTTCCCTGCCACACTCGTTGGCGTCTCGTGGACTTGCGCGAGCACCGGTGGCGGCGTTTGCCCTGCGCCGATTGGTTACGCAGACATCAACGCAGCCGTGGAGCTACCTGCTGGCGCGCAGCTGTCGTTCACGGTGTACGCCTCGCTCGCCGCCAGTGCGAGTGGCAACCTGACGAACACGCTGTCCGTCACGAGCGCAAACGGCATCACGGATACCGCCCCCAGCAACAACTCCGCGAGTGATACGGATACGATTGAAGCACTGGCCGACTTGGACATTGACGTCAGCGCAACGCCGCAGCCGGCGCGCGCTGGTGAGACCATGACAATCGCTGCGCGGGTTCGCAACGCAGGGCCCTCGGCCGCGAGCGACGTCATCGTAACGCAAGCGCTGCCCGCAGGCACGACGCTGGTTTCTTCGGCGCCGCCTGAGGCAAACTGTGTGGCAACCGGTGAGCAAGTCGTTTGTACTGTCGGCTCGCTCGTTCCCGGCGCAGAAAAAACAGTCTCATTCTTCCTCGCGGTGAACGCGGGCGGAACGGTCGCAGCGAACACTTCCGTCACTTCAGCAACGACGGATCCTGATGCGACGAACAACGCTGTGTCACCATCTTACGAGCTCATCGCGGTAGCCAACCTGACTGTCGCTGGTGCCTCTACTGCGGCAACTTTTGGCTATACGGAAACCACCACTGTCACTTGGACGATCACCAACAC
>JBIKMD010000214.1:0-6652 GCA_044359465.1 Myxococcota bacterium | reverse complement strand
GTTCCCGCCGGCGTAGTATTGGAAGGAATCATCAGCTCACAGGGCGCATGTACACTGCTCGCGGACCGGCTGGATTGTCAGCTCGGCGCACTCACTGTGGCCGCAGTCGCACAAGTCATCATGACGGTGAGCGCGCCACTGCCAATCGATGTTGCGCTAGTCGCTGCAGTGCGACAACGAGAGCTCGACGCGAACAACTCGGACAATGCTGCAACAGTTGCGCTCAAGATCGTCTCAGAAGCACAGGGCGGCGGCTCGGTCGCTGGCGGGTCCACAGACGGCGGTACGACACCTGGTGAGCTCAAAGCCTCAGGCACGAAAACGAGCGGATGCAACGCGCAATCGGATGATTCAGTCGCCGCCTACTGGTTCATGTTGCTGCTCGCCATGCGTTTGCTTCGGCGCAAAGCCGTCGGCTAGCGCCACCCGCAAATGCCGGTTGTACCGTGATGACTCGGCGCCTCCCATCTCCTAGAGCGGGCGCATGCGAAAAGCGCTTCCCTTGTATGTCCTATTTTTGACTGGCTGTCCTGACTTCGTGATTTCCGGTTTTCGCTTTACCACGAGCCGAACACCGGCTGTGACGATCGCCAATATGGGCGCCGATGCAGCATCGGAAGACGAATACATTTACGCGAGCCTCCACGTTGACGGAAAAGAAACAGAAACACGCTACGTCTACCCAAGCTCACTAGGGCGTCTCGCTTCGTACGAAGTGCCGTTTGGCAGCACGAGACTTCTGGGTGTAGGGAGGCGCCTACTTGCGCAAGTCGACGCGACGAAGCGTGTCAACGAAGAAAGCGAAATGCAGAACACATTCTCGCGCGAGCTCAACGTACCGACTGCAGCCGTTGCGGATCTTGGCATCTACGAGCTGACGACCCTTGGCTCAGGCGCCCTACGAGTAATCATTCGAAACTTTGGTTCAGCAAGCAGTGTCGCCACCAGTGCTTGGGTGTACCCAGTAATCGACGGCTCCGTCGGTGCAGCGCTCTCCACGTCGATTCCCGCGCTCGCAGCAGGCGATTACTACTTCATCGATCTGCCAAGCGTGGTTCCAGTCGGGAGCCAGCGCGTCAGCATCCGCGTTGCATTCAACAATATTGGCACCAATCAAGACGTGACGAACGATAGTCGCCAACGCGAATTGCCAACACCTGCGTCACAAGCACCTTTTGATGCGTTGCTCAGCGACGCACGACTTGCGCCTTACGTCGTTTCGATTTCAGGCATCAGCTACGCGGTGTGGCCAACCGAATTGAAAGTGCAACTGGCGCGCATCATTCGCGACTTGTCCACGGAAAACTATGCCCTCCCGATTCCGAACCCGACGCCGGAAGCAGATGGTACGTTCACAGTTGGGGTTGGCACGGCGCAAGAGATTTACCTTGCGCACCTCGCACAATCGCTGTGGGTAGAAGTAAATGGCATCGTGCCCTGGCATCTCGTCGACTTGCCTGTTGCTGAGCGCCAACGTCTGCTCGACGGCCGCCAGATGTTCACCCAGCAAGGCATCAACCGCTACAGTTATGCGGTGAATGCTGCGCCGTCTGACCCGCGCGCTGTCTTTCATTTTTTGCGTGCCACGCAGATGATCAAAGCGACTCCCGCGGCCACGACGCTTGCGTTTGCCGAATGGATTCGCGGTCATGTATCTCACTTCTCCTTCAGCGACAGCGCGACGGAGTTATGGGGAACGCCGGATGCGAGTCGCCCCTCTCCGCTGCGCATTCTGTATCCGCTCGCAACTGCGTCGAGAAAGCATGTCACCACCGGATGTTGGGGCACCACAGCGTTCCTCGGAGAAGTGTTGCGGACTGTGAATATCGCCGTCATCCAACGCAGCACACTACTCAACCACAGCGGTGTGCACATTCCTGCGGCGGGCTTGAGCCTGATTCACTCGGACGACCTTTACGAGTCGAACTTGTTTCCTTCGGGCGGCAATGTTGCGCTCGTACCTACGCAAAAAATCTTCGTGAGCGATGCAGACTATGCGGCACGGTTCGCGTCTCCCACACTCGAGTGCACGAGCGCGGGTTGCAACAACCTCTGGCAGCAAAGAAGCGTCGAGCACCACAGAACCCGCATCAGCGTAGGGCTCAGCTACCTCGCAAACGGGCTGCTGCTGAACTACAGCAACAACGCAGTGTACGGCGGACGTGACGCTTACATTTTTGATCTGATGTATCCGGCGTCGAACACGTCGGGACGCCCCGTTTCTCCCACCATGAGTCTCGCCGAAGCGAACGCGACGGTTGATGCGATCGAGGCGGAGATAGCTCGCCTTGGTATCTCCGAGGTTCGGGCGAGACAAAATCGTTTCCTCCGCGCGCGGGCGGACTTCTAAGCGCCAACTGAGACATGTAGGGAAGCAGGCGCACACAATTTCGTCATATCGTGTTGCAAACTGAAAACTCGCAGTTATCATTTTTTTGCATGACAGCAAAAACGCAAATCAAAGTGGATATTGAAGCTCGTACTGTTCACATGGCGATGAGCGGAATCTATGACGAAGAAACCATGCGCGCCGCATGCCAGGAGATGAAAGAGGCGACGAAGAAATTTCGTGGCCAAGAACACATCTACCTGGCGGACATGCGCGGTATGAAGACTCCGCATCCGCAAGTCGCGGCGCTCTTAGGCGAAGGGATTGGTTGGTGTCGCCGCAACGGTGTGGTGTTCTGCGCCCACATCTCGGACGACACAGTGCAAAGACTGCAGGCGCTCCGTCTTGCACGCCAAGCTGCTCAAAATGACTCGCAAACGGTGGACTGCAGCACGATTGAAGAAGCCCGTCGCGTGCTCGGTGAAGTGCGCGATCGCCTGCTCACGGGAGGCGCGCGTTTAACCTCGCAAGAAGTCGCGGCGTTCGGGGCGCAAGCACGTTAGGCGCAGCGCCGCGTGACCTGTCAACGCGACTTGAGCAGCCCAATGGGGTCATCCCCTTGCTGGCGCACCAAATCCAAAAAGGCCGCTTTGGCGGCCGCGACGTCGAATTTTCCGGCCTGCTGCAGCCAAGCGAGCGCCTCATCAACCCGGTTTGGCGCATAGGGTTTGAGCTGCATGTTCCCTTCTCGTGACAGCCAAGACGCCGCCGTCAATGCACCGCGGACGAAGGAAGAGTCGGTGACCAACGCCGTACGCTGAAAGTGTGCAATGAGATCACGCAGCTCATGGGTGAACTTCGCGCGTTGACTCGCACTGGGCCCCAGCACGGGAGAATAGTTGAGCACAACCTTGAAGGGCCGCGGTTCAGCACTGCGTCTACAAATCCCAACATACTCGGCCCAGCAAGCATCATCGTACGGCTTCGATCCAGTCACGATAATCACTAGCTCCTCACACCCCACCTGAAAAATCTCACCACCTTTTGTCTTGAAAACCATAAGCCCTCCTGCTCGCACGAATGAACCAAGTGAGGGTTGTAGCCGCAACTCACCGCGCATGCACTACTCGGCGTTCATGCTGGTAGACATTCGTCCACCAGTCAAAGCGGTACGCTCGTCGCGTGTAATACGACCATCGATGATCTCAATTTCCCGGTCGCACTGGGCGGCGATGCGCAAGTCGTGCGTCACCACCAGGAACGTCGTGTTCATTTCGCGATTGAAGCGCCGCATCAATGCGAAGGCGTCGGCGCTGGACTTGGTGTCGAGATTTCCCGTGGGCTCGTCTGCCAGCACCAAGGGCGGATGATGTGCTAGCGCGCGAGCAATTGCCACGCGCTGCTGCTGGCCTCCTGACAAATTGGACACCACAGTATCGAGCTTGCCCTCGAGCCCAACCTCGATCAAAAGCTCACGCGCGCGTTTGCGTCGATCTGCCTCCACGAATCCCGACCACGCGTAGCCCGGCATCACGACGTTCTCGAGGCAAGTGAACGCCGGCAGCAGCAAGTGTGCCTGGAAGATGAAACCCAGTGTCTTCCCGCGAAAGTGCGTGAGCGCGTCCTCATCGAGTAGCCCAGTGTCTTCACCCTGCAGAAACACGCGTCCTTCAGATGGGCGGTCGAGCAAGCCAATCAGATTCAACAGCGTACTCTTCCCCGAACCAGACGGTCCGATGAGCGCCGTGAACTCACCTGGCATCAGCGAGAGTGTGATGTTGTGAAGCACGCGCGTCACAACATGAACGCCAAAATCCTTGCTAACGTTGTCTACACGCAAGACCGGCGTGCCACCTTGGGGCTCAGCCATAACGAATCGCCGTGGCCGGATCGAGGTGCGACGCCCGCCTCGCGGGGACGTAAGCAGAGACAAGGCCGATGGCGATCGCGAGCAGCGCAGCTCCCAGGTAGAGCTGCAAGTCGAGTTGCACCGGCACGGTGGGGGTCCCATCCGCATTGATGGCGAACTTTTCGAAGGCGAGCGCAAACACCGTTCCGAGCGCACAACCGAACACAGACCCGAGCGCACCCATGAGCCCGCCCTGAATGAGAAAGATCTTGCGCACGCGGCGCGAAAGGGTCCCCGTCGCGCGAAGAATACCGATCTCTTTTGCTTTCTGCACCACGCTCACAATGAGAACACTCGCAATACCGAGCGCCACTGCGACGGCGACGAAAAACTCAATCATGTATTTGGAGCTGTCTTGGGATTTGAGCCCTGTGAGCAACTGCGCGTTCAGCTTCATCCAACTGTCTGCTTGTAGCTGTGTACGCTCGACAATCTCTGCGGCGATCGTCTCCGCTCCGAAGACCGACGCCACTTTGATCTCGATCGTGGAAGCACCGCCCGCGAGGGAATAGAGTGATTGCGCTTGGCGAAGCGACGTCAAGATCCACGCCTGGTTCACACCTTTGTTTCCAAGATCAAAAAGACCCGCGACCGTCACGGTGTCGTCGATGCCCTCTGTCGTTTCGATGCGAATCTTGTCTCCAACAATGACACCCAAATCACTCGCGAGATCCTTCCCAATGACGACGTTGACCCCGGCAACCTCGAAACGCCCCGCGATCATTTTGGCGCGAACGTCTATGACGCCAAGGAAGCGTTCAGGATCGATCCCACGCACTACGACGGCACGTTTGGCATCACCGCGGGTCGCAAAACCAGCACCAGAGACCGTGGGCGACGCTGCAACGACCCCTGCGACACGTTCAATCGTCGCAAGTACACTCGGCCACTGATCGATCGACTTGAGACGCTGCGACGCTTTTTGGATCGTTTGTGACACGGAGGTGTTGTCCGCTGGTTCTCCGACTGGACGCGCCTCTTCCTCGAGCACGCGCACAGTGATGTGAGGCTGTGAGCCAAGTGTTTGCGCTACAAGACTCGTCTGCAAACCATTCATGAGCGCAGACAAAAACACGATGACACTGACGCCCACCGCCACAGCGCAAAGAATGAGAGCAGTTTGCGCTTTGCCATCGCGCATGTAGCGCAGGGCTACGAACCATTCGAAGGGCATGACTCAAAGCTCCCTGAGCGAAGTACGAATTCGCTGACCAGTGACAATGCGCTGGCCGTCAGGGATAACGATGGGCGTTCCTTCTTCGAGACCCGAGAGAATTTCGACGGAGCCCTCTCCTCGAATACCGAGTCCGACGAGCTGCTTGCGCGCATGCCCTTTTGCCACCGCCAAGACAAAGGGCTGCGCGCTGGCAATACCTCTGACCGCTTCTGTCGGCACGACGAGCGCAGCACTTTTGCTCGCCACCGTGAGATCTATTGAGATGGTCATGTCCGGTTTCAGAAACGGGGGCGCCGCTTCAACCTTGAGACGAAGCTCCACCGTGCCACGCTGGGGGTCGATGGACGGCGCGACATAGTCGACCACCGCTGCGAACGGATTCTGCGGGAACGCATCGGCCGAAGCATTCGCTTTTTGGCCAACCTTGAGTACGGACAGATTTCGCTCATCTGCCTGAAAGACAAGCTCCACGTCGCCGCTTTCGGCTAGCGTCAATAATGTACGCGAAGGTTGAATGGTGTCGCCTGGCTCCACGGAGCGAGACAAAATCACACCTGCGCGCGCCGCCACTAAACGCGTTTGCGAAAGGTGCACTTCCGCGCCGGTCTGCTGCGCTTGTGCTTGCAGCAACGCGCTCATCGCTACGCGTGAGTCTGCGCCGAGCGTTCCTAACTGCTGCGCCTCTGCAGCGTTCTTCTGTGCTCTCGCGACGTCTACTTTTCTGCGCGAGTCATCGAGCTCCACCAGCGTCACGGCGCCGGTTCGCGACAGGTTGCCCATCCGCAAAACCTCTGCTTCCAATTGCGCGAGCTTCGACTGCGCTTCAGTGAGACTCTGCGATGCCACAATGGTTCCAACGCGCCTGAGCTGCTCCACTTTGGCGCCGGCCTGAGCCACTGCGGCTTTCGCTTGCGCAAGCTGCGAACGGGCATCGCGGTCATCGAGCTGCACCAGCAGATCGCCGAGCTCCACACGCTGGCCCTCCACTGCGCCAACAGCAATGACCAGACCGGGCAACATTGCCGCCACACTAATGCGAGAAGGAGGCAGCACGCGCCCGCTGGCAACGACGTGTTGCTCCAGGTCACGGCGCACGGCCAAAACGGTAGGCACCACAGGACCAAACGAACGAAAAATCCCGTATGCGCTGGCTGCCAGCACAACGACAAGCGCGATCCAAAACGACGGTCTACGCCAGATCTTGCGAATGCTCATGCGAGGCATCTGCAAGAAGATC
>JBIKMD010001048.1:0-2640 GCA_044359465.1 Myxococcota bacterium | reverse complement strand
CTTGCGCCGTTGCCATTTCAAAATTGGCAAGATCGCCTGCTGTGCGAGTTGATCGTCTGACAGCACCGGCCGGTGATCAAACTCAGTTTGCGACAGGACCACCGGCGTGAAGGCGCCCATGCCACCGGTGTTTTTTCCCTTATCACCCGTGAGCAGCCGTTTGTGATCACGCGCGATTGGAAACAAGCGGTAATCAAAACCATCACAGAGCGCGATCAGTGACGCTTCTTTGCCACGCAAACGCCGTTCAATGACCACCACTTTTTGGCCGCCACTAAACAGCTCACGCGCAGCGGCCATGGCACCCTGCACGTCATCACTCACGATGACACCTTTGCCAGCCATCAGCCCGTCGGCTTTGACGACGTACGCCGCAGGATGCCGTCGCATGTGTTCCAGGCACTCACTCAGATCTTTGAACGTATGGTGCGTCGCAGTGGGAACACCCGCTTCGATCATGGCGCGCTTGCTGTAGGCTTTGGATCCTTCGAGCAGGGCGGCGTCTTTACGCGGGCCGAGCACTGGCACACCAAAGCCTTCAATCTTGTCGACGACACCTGCCAGCAAAGGTGCTTCAGGGCCCACCACAACAAAATCGGTACTGGTCGAACGCACGAGCGCAAGCACCGCGTCAGGATCTGTGATGTTGCAGGCGACGTTCGTGACATCCAAGCTGCTCAGCGCGTTGCCAGGCGCCAGAAACACTTGTTTCACCACGCGCGATCGCTTCAGCGCCACCGCGATCGCATGCTCACGCGCGCCGGAGCCTAGGATCATCACGTTCATGGTGCAGCCTCCTCGAGCTGCGCGAGCGCTTTGGTCGCTTCAAACGGACTGTCCGCACTTTGAAACAGCACGCGGTAACGCGCCGCCGCACCTTCAAGATCCTTGTTGGCAACAGCAGCACGCGCTGCCGCCATTTCGCCCGCAGCTTCGAGCTCTTCGTTCTGCTCGGCAAGCTGTGCCCACACTTCATCTGCGTTCTCTGGCGCAAGCTTCTCGAGCGCCCGCGCCTTCAGCGCCGCTACGCCGAGCGCATCTTTGTCCAAGCGGTCGAGCGCACGAATGGCGTCGCCCCACTGCGCACGCTGAAAGGACAACACGGCAGCGACGAGCGCACCACCCTCCCCGCCTGCCCGTTGTTTAGGGGTCTTTCCCGTCCACGCGTCGAACAACGCAACGAGCGCCAGGTCTGCCTCTGTCGTTCGCTCGCGCGCTTGCTCAACAACCACAGAAACCATCGCCTCGACCAATGGAAGCCCGGCCGGATTGAGCGCATGCAGTTGATCCGGCGCGTCAAGCAAAGGGTCCAAACGCACATCGGCGACGCGGTCAGACAGTAACGCTGCAAGGAACAGCGGCGCTGGCCCCACACGTGTAGGCGCTTCCTTTTCGCGTTTTTCGATCAGGGCGACGATGTAGGCACCAAGCGCCGCGCTCCGAATTCCAGCACGATCTGCGATCGCAAAATACGCGTTCGCCTGAATGGGATCTTTGGCGTGCAGCGCGAGCACTGCACGAATGAAGAAGCAGGCTGCAGCCTCTGGCGCCGTCTCTGCAGGAAGCGGAACTTCTTCGAGCGCGGCTCGTGCACCGGTGAAATCGCGCGCGCCAAGCTTCACTGCCGCCAGTGCGTACTTTGCGGCGTGCGCCGTCTCTGGCCTTGCGATGTTCGGCAATTGATCCGTGTTCCCACCGCAGGCAGCAACCGCTAGGCCCAGCTCCACGATGGCTTCTGGCTGCGTGCTTTTGCTCAGATGCTGCACAGCGAACGCGCACGACCCCGTGGCGCGAACATATTTAAGAGCAAGGTCGACTTGGCTATCATCGAATGCGGTGGTGAACACACGCAGCTCACCTGTGAGCAACGCAAAGCGGAGGGCTAGCGCTTGGTCGTCTCGCGCAACGCGCTGAACAGCGTCGCGTGCTTTGCTTGCGTCGCCGGGCGTTTTCTCGAGCCGCGCCAGTTGCAGACGCGCCAGCAAACGTTTGCTGTCGAGCGTGTCAGAACCAGCGAGCAGCGCTTCCGCGCGCGGATCATCCCGCAGCGAGAGCAAGGCCCCTCGCTCCAAATCATAACCAGGGCGCTGCTCTAGAATGGCAAGCAGCGCGTCACGCTGTTTCTGAAAACCAAAACGGTTCTGCAGCGCTGCACACATTGCTAGTTGCCTCAGCGCGGCGTCGTTAGAGGGCTCTTGTTGCAAAAGCGCCGCCGCATTCTGCTCGCATTCACGAGGATCTGCGGAGGTTTTGGCACCTGGCCATTTGGCGACAAGCTGCGCAAGCCCGTCAGGAGGCGCTTCGTCCCTGGGCGATTGAGAATCGGATGCATTGCCCGTCAGCCACGCATAACCGCCGGCAAACGCGAGCACCAGCGTGACACCCACTACAATGGGAAGCAGCACGGAGCGCTTGTCCGTTTTAAGCGGCGGCTTGAATCCTTTGAGCTGCGGCCATTGGTTCACGGGCTGATACGCAGAGCCGTTCACGCTCACAAGCGTTTGCAGCGGCACTGTTCCCTGCGAGATGGCCTCGCCCAAATCCTCAGTGCTGTACGGTCCCACCAGCGCGCCCGCTTTGTCGCGCACTGTCCATTGTTCACTCATGTCAGTGTCTGAAGTGGCGAACGCCAGTGAGCTG
>JBIKMD010001049.1:0-2640 GCA_044359465.1 Myxococcota bacterium | reverse complement strand
GCCATCGCCGCAGACCAGCGTCTGGCATTGGCTGGTACAAGGCGAGCCTGCTTCGCCATTGAGAGCGGGGCAGCTCGCTGGTTTGAGCGCCCCTGTGTTCCCGCAATCACAGAGCTCAGTGAGATAATCACGAATGCCGTTGCCGCAGGTTTCAGCGGACCGACAATCAGCGCTGCAACCGTCGCCATCGACGAAGTTGCCGTCGTCGCACGCTTCGTCTGGATCAATCGTCAAATTGCCGCAGCGTTCGCGCGTACAGGTGCTGCTGCAACCGTCAGCTGCGTTGCGATTGCCGTCATCACATTCCTCGGCTGCGTCGACGCTGCCATCGCCGCAGCCCGGCAAAACGCAAGTCGTGCGGCAGCGGTTCGGCGCAGTGTCCGAGTTCGGGCCGCTGCAAGTGGTAGGAACGGCCTCTGTTTGGTCGCCGCAGTCGCAAGCCTCACCTTCGTTGACGATGCCATCACCGCAGCGGGGCCCTGGTGGCTCGGCTGGATCCGCGGCCGTGGGGCTCAGGCATAGGAGCAGCCGCTGATTGCAGCGCCAATTCGCAGGGCAATCGGCCGCGCTTTCACAAGAAATGCGGACATCATCCGCAACTGTGAGCTGCGGCAAACAAGCGGAAAAAACCAGCGCAAACAACGAGAGTTTCTGCACCGGGAAAGCTTAGCCGATAGGTTCCTGAACACGACTAAAGAAGGGTGTATGGACGCGCAAAGGGTCTCTTGCTAGCGCGGTGTCCCGGGAGCACCCGGACATGCCAAAACGCACAGACATCAAGAAGATTCTGGTCATCGGCTCGGGACCCATCGTGATTGGGCAAGCCTGTGAGTTCGACTACGCAGGCACCCAGGCCCTCAAGGCGCTCAAGGCTGAGGGATACGAAGTGATTCTCGCCAATAGCAATCCGGCGACCATCATGACCGACCCCGAGTTCTCTACGCGCACCTACATCGAGCCGCTGACGGTCGAGCTGCTCGAGCGCATCATAGAAAAGGAAGCGCCGCACGCGTTGCTGCCGATTCTCGGTGGTCAAACGGCGCTCAACCTCACGCTCGACCTGCACAAAGCGGGTGTGCTGGCCAAACACAACGTCGAGATTTTGGGTGCGTCGCCAGAGGCGATTCACCTCGCAGAAGATCGCGAGCTGTTCAAAAAGTGCATGCAAGAGATTGGCGCCGAGATGCCGCGCTCGGTGGTCGTGCGCTCCATGGAAGAAGGCCGTACGGCGCTCGCGCAGCTTGGTTTGCCGCTAATTTTGCGACCTTCGTTTACGCTCGGTGGCACGGGTGGTGGCATCGTTCGCCGCGAAGACGAGTTCGAGGCTGCCCTGCAATGGGCGCTCTCGCAAAGCCCCAACAGCGAGTGCCTGCTCGAAGAGAGCGTGCTCGGTTGGAAGGAATACGAGCTCGAGGTCATGCGCGATTCTCTCGATCGCTGCGTCATCATTTGTTCCATCGAGAACCTAGACCCCATGGGAGTGCACACCGGCGACTCGATTACCGTCGCGCCGCAGATGACGCTCAGCGACCGCGAATACCAAGCGATGCGTGAAGAAGCGTTCCGCGTGATGCGCCGCATTGGTGTAGCGTGCGGCGGATCGAACGTTCAGTTCGCGGTCGACCCCAAGACCGGTCGCCGCACCGTCATTGAGATGAATCCGCGCGTCTCACGCTCGAGCGCGCTCGCCTCTAAGGCCACGGGTTTTCCGATTGCCAAGATCGCCGCGCTGCTCAGCGTGGGTTACACGCTCGACGAAATCACCAACGACATTACGCGCAAAACCAAGGCAGCGTTCGAGCCTTCGATTGACTACGTCGTCGTGAAGATTCCGCGTTTTGCCTTCGAGAAATTCCCGGGGTCCTCTGATGTGCTCGGCACTCAGATGAAGAGCGTCGGGGAAGTGATGGCCATTGGCCGCACCTTTAACGAGGCCATGCAAAAGGCGCTACGCTCGCTCGAGATCGACAAAGACGGGTTTGGTCCTGAGCTGGATGTTGGCCGCTTGTGGGAGACGCAAAAAGGCAAGCTCGGACCTAAAGATCGCTCGCGTGATGTGATGGAAACCATTCATCACAAACTGACGGTTCCCGGGCCGCGTCGCATCTTCGCTTTGGCAGATGCCCTGCGCTTTGGCATGAGCGCGCCCGAGATTGCATTCCGCTCGGGTATTGATCCCTGGTTCGTTACCAAGATCGCTCAAATCATCGACGAAGAACGCTCCATCTTAGACCGTGGTCTCACCGCTAAACCCACTGAGAAGCTCGTGCGTTTGAAGCGCATGGGGTTCTCTGATTCACGCATTGCGCGTTTGCTCACGGCGCACGGTCAGCCGACAAAAGAGCACGAAATTCGCAAGCTGCGCGTCGAAGCAGGCGTGCTCTCTAAGTACCGCCAAGTCGATACGTGTGCTGCCGAGTTTCAGGCGGAAACGCCCTATCTCTACGGCGCCTACGAAGAAGGCGACGAAGCACTGCCCACAGACAAGAAGAAGATCGTGATCTTGGGCGGCGGCCCCAACCGCATTGGCCAAGGCATCGAGTTCGACTACTGCTGCGTACACGGATCGTTCGCGCTCAAGGCCGCGGGCTACGAAACCGTGATGATCAATTGTAATCCAGAGACTGTCAGCACGGATTA
>JBIKMD010000074.1:0-9452 GCA_044359465.1 Myxococcota bacterium | reverse complement strand
GGCGCGGCGACGCTGCTGCCAGAAAAACCGATCGCTGATCATGCCCTTGCTGCGATCATTGGCGCCGCCTTGTTCACCACGGTCGCCCTCGTCGCCAAATGGATCTTGAAGAAGGACGGCATGGGTTTTGGTGATGTGAAGCTCATTGCCATGCTCGGTGCGTTTCTCGGCACGGGTTCGCTCTATTTCATCGTACTCTTGTCGTCGATCCAAGCGGTGCTCGTGGGTGTCGTTTGGATTCGTATGAACCGCAACAAACCACCGCCGCCGCCGCAAGAAGATGGTTTTGTGCCGGACCCGCGCGCCCTTCCCTATGGACCGTTCCTGGCGCTCGCAGCGCTCGAATACTTGTTCTTCTCGGACCAACTGCACGCGCTGCTTGGCGCGGTGCGAGGCGAATAGATGTCGCTTCGCATGCGACTCGGGCTGCAGTTTGCGGGCGCCTTGTTGCTGGCGCTCGGACTACAAACGGCTTTGATGATCGCCATGACAGAACGCACGGTGAGCACCATCGCGGTGGCACTTGGCGGCAAAGTCGATTCGGATCTGGTGACGACGCTGCTCGCCCGCTGGCAAACCACGCAATGGATGTATGCCGCGCTCAACGCCACGTTGATCATTGCCGCGTGGTTGTGGGTGGTTGAGCGCACGCTGCTGCGTCCACTCAAGCGCTTGGAAGCGGATCTGCATCGTTTCACCGTCGACGAGTTCGTCGCGCGCCTTGCAGGTCAGAGTGATTTGCAACGCGTGGCCCAAGGCATCACAAGAATGATGTCGCAATTGAAAACAACCGAAGCCCAGCTCACGCGCGCCGAACAGCTAGCGCTCGTCGGACGCCTCTCGGCCGGACTCGCACATGAGATTGGCAATCCACTCGGCGCCGTCATTGGTTATGTAGCGTTGATCGCAGATGAGCCGGAAAAGAACGCGCGCAAAGATCTCGCAGAGCGTGCAGACAAAGAGCTGCAACGGATCAACGGACTCGTCCGAGAGCTTTTGGACTACGCCCGCCCCGCGCCGCTCAAGCTCGAACGGGTCCAAGTCGCCATGGTGGTCAAGGCTGCCGCCGCGCTCCTCTCGCACCAACCTCGCGGCCGCGACATCAAGGTGGAGCTAGATGTGGCAGAAGATCTGTTCATCAACGCCGATGCAGCCCGCATGCAGCAGGTTCTATTGAATATCTTTCTCAACGCTGCCGATGCGATGAACCAGAAAGGTACCCTCTCTGTGCGCGCGAGCAACGGAGTGGTGATCGAAGTGCGTGATCAAGGCCCAGGCTTCTCCGAAGAAGCCTTGGACCATGCCGGCGAACCTTTCTTCACGACCAAGGGCCCCTCTAAAGGCAGCGGCCTTGGACTCGCAGTCTGTCAGACCCTCGTGAAGCAACAAGGTGGAACACTGAGCCTTCGCAACGATGGCGGCGCCGTGGTTCGGATGACACTTCCGCGGGCATAGACAGTGGACAGCGTTTACCAGCCGCCTCGGTTGTAAAGCACGGACACTTTGCCGCGTTGCTCACGCGTCCACGGATAGAACAACACAATGTCGTCGCGCCCTTTCGCATTGAGATCTGCGGAAAGCATACGTCCACGCGCGTTCACTTTGATCTTCTCGCTTGGCTCTTCTGCCAAAAAGCTGCCGCTCGTCGTACCGAGGTAAATGCCCAAGTCACCATCGGGAGAGCCAAACGCGAAGTCCGCACGTTTGTCGCCGTTGTAATCACCCTTGATGTCGATGACTTGCAGATCACTGCGCCCGGAGAGCGAGAACTTGAAGGTGAGATCACGTTCGGCAATGAACCTGCTGCTAAAGCGGCGCGTTTTTCCGTCGAACAAGAAGGTCTGAACGTTCACCTTGATGTTGCTCGTGGTGAGCGCACGCACAATGGCCATAATGCCAATGTTGACCGCCGGGAGAAGCAGCTCGGGCTTTCCGTCTCCACTCAGGTCCGCAAGCTGCGCGAAGTTGCCGCCCACACCATCGCGCGCAAGGAATTGCTCGGGTTTGTCCGAATAACCACCGCCCGGCTTACCAAGATAGAGATAATTCGTGGCACTGCCGGAGGTGATGCCCTCATTGACTTGTTTGCTGATCAGCAAGTCGACAACGCCGTCGGCGTCGATGTCTTTCACCGATGTGGTGACTGCAACGAACCCTTTGTCCAGCTCAGCCGCGGTGGCCACCGCAAAGTCTCGCTGAAAGCTAGGCGAGCGGTCGAAGCTCAGCCCCGGTCGCTGATGGAAAATAGCCACACGATCTTCAATGGCGAAGACAATGTCTTTGAGCCCATCACCATTCGCATCCGCGACAGAAATGGAGGGGTAGTTCACGTTGTACGCAAAGCTGCCAAAATCCATGAGCCCGACGCTGCGCCAATCGCCGCGCAGCTCCACTTGCGCCAGCGAAGTATCGATCTTCGCCACCTGGAACCAATCATTCGCGCGGCGGTAGATCGCGAGCGAATCGGCGAGTGGCACTAGAATCTCATTGCTAGAAATGACCTGCGCGAGCCCAAGGCGAGGAAAGGCACGCTGGTCTGCACCACTGAACAAAGATGGCTCTTTGGTAATCGTTTGCACAGCGCCCTTAGCCCGACCGCGAAACGACATGGCGCTCACACCACTCACGCCTACCCACAAAATCTCACTGCCCTTCTGCTCATCGATGTTAGCGATGTCGTAGGCACTCGCGTCATCACTTGCGGGGAACGTGAGATCAGCGGCGGTGGAGAAATCGCCTTCATGATTCCAAAAAATAGAGAAGGTGCGCGTTTTGGCGCGCGGTTTGCCGCGGCGATGCACTACCGTCAGATCGAGCAAACCGTCACCATCGAGGTCTGCGGGCGTCACGCTCAGCACATCGCCGTCAACGTTCAGGGTTTCCACAACGAAATGCGGCTCGGCAGCCACCAGCATCAGACACAACGTGAGCATGTTTGCGCGTTAGCACTAGTTCAGCGGCAACAAAACCACTTCGATGCGACGGTTCTTCTTGCGGTTCTCTTTGGTGTTGTTCTTCACGAGCGGGCGAAATTGCCCATAACCGGCCACCACCAACTGTTCGCCAGGCACCTTCACTTCGTCCTCCAAAAAGTGAACGACGTTCATGGCACGCGACGTTGCGAGCTCCCAGTTCGAAGCGAACTGTTCCTTGAGCTTCCCAGCAATGGGCGCATTGTCGGTATGACCGCCCACCTGAATCACGTTGCCACCTGCTTTGAACATGGTCTCGCCTACCCGCTTGAGAACTTCTTTGCCTTTCTCGTTCAACTCGGCCTCTCCAGATTCGAAAAGGATCTGATCCGCCAGATCGACGACCAGCTGCCCTTTGACGTTTTTGACCAGAACGTCGCCGCGATCGATTTCGGCCTTGAGCTTACTCTCGAGCTCGGCTTTGGTCCCCGTGAGCTCTTTGAGCTGAACAGCTTGCTCCTCCAAAGTCTTCGCTTGTGCGGCTGCTGTGTCGCGCAGACCACCGAGCTCCGTCGTCGCAGCACTGAGCTTCTGCTTGGTGCTCGCCAAATCACGCTCGGCCGCCGCCGCGCGTTCGCTTGTCTCTTTGAGCGAGGCTTGCAGCGGCATGACAACCAAGACGACCGCGGCAGCAGCGCCTACCACTGCAAGCAAAAACAAGACCCATGGCAGCTTGCTCGCGGGCTTTTCACGCGCAGGCGGTGCGCTGATCTTTGAATCGATGATCGACGCATCCCCGACTTCGAACACTTCATCGTCGTCAAGGCGCGGAACCTGACGAGTCTTGTCATTGTCTGCCATGAAAGCCTCCTGAGCGGTTTCTACGAAAGGAAAAACCAGCCACCGGCGATAAAGCTCAGCAGCAAAAGCAGTGCCATGGCCACCCTTCGGGTCCCCTCGCCACGCGTGGGCGTAGACATACGGGTTTCATGCATCACTGCCGGATCGAGCTGGGTGCCTGGCGAGGATTCGGGAACGGCAAGCTCCCTTTGGCGCATCATGGTGGCGAGCGTGTCTTCCGGATCAACATCACCGAGCAAACTCGCAGCGCAGGCGTCCAGCTCACGCGCGAGGACCAACGCAGCCGGCCATCGCTTGTCCCGTTTGCGCGCAAGGCAGCGCTCAATGGCACGTCCGAGCCGCCGGGGCATCGTGGGCGCATAGGTGCGCACATGGGCGTGGTTGCCCCGCATGATCGCACGCATCAGGGACGAATCGTCTTTGCCCTTGAACGGCCTCACGCCAGTGGCGAGCTCGTAAAGCATGACACCAAGCGCCCAAATGTCTGCACGCGGGTCGTAGTCTGCCGACGCGAGAATCTCTGGCGCCATGTACGGCAAGCTGCCAACCACCATGCCCTCGCGCGTGAGATCACTCGCCTCTAAATCTTTACTTACGCCAAAATCCATCAGCTTCACTTCGCCCGTGCGCGAAACGATGACATTCGCGGGCTTGATGTCGCGATGCAGAATCTTGTGATGGTGGGCATGCGCCAATGCGTCAGCAACCCGCGCACCGATCAAGGCGACGAGCGCCGGCGCTAACGCACCCGTCTTTGCGACCACGCTGAGATCGGCCCCATCGACCAGCTCCATGACCAAATACAACGCGTCGTTTTTCTCGACGAAATCATACACGGCGAGAATATTTTGGTGCCGCAGTTTGGCGTACGCCACACCCTCACGGCGAAAGCGTTCAGCGAGCTCTTTATTGCGAGACCCAGGCGCCGGCAGCTCTTTGATGGCGACCCTGCGTTCCAGGTCTTCCTGAAAGGCCTCGTACACAACGCCCATGGCGCCACGACCAAGCTCGCGCACGACGGTCGCGCTTGCCACTTTGCGGACTGTCATGGGCGCAAATGTGCACTGGGATCACGTTTCACGCTCTTAAATTGATGGGCTGCGAGTAGGTGCTTTAACGCGCAGACATACGAACACCGTACTTGTCGCTGCGATAACGACACCATGCGACTCACACGCGACAGCCTGGTCTATCTTCGTCCGTTGCTGACCCCCCGCGTCCTTGCGGATAACGTGATCACTTCCGACGAGATGTTCAGTTCCGACTCGTACTTGGTGACGGGCATCCAGTGGCCGCGGACCGAAGTCCTGAGCGTGAGCCAAGCCCAAATGGTCCTGGGGCAAGCGCTCCTCGCTCCGGGATCAAAACTACGCGTCAGCGCGAACCTGACACAATCTGCGCTGGAAGGTGTGTACGAGGCAGCGACGGATCCGCGCCTACGGTTTCGCGCAGCAGACAAACTTGGTGATGCGCAAAAGCGAACGTCGGCAATGACCGCCTTGCTCAGTGAGGGCGGTGAGGCACTGAAGGTCCTACGCGCACATCGCGTGAGCGACCTTGAAGCAGCGCGCTTTTTAGCGCTCGACATTGCTACGCAGCTGTCCACGCAAGATTTGCAGAAGCTGCTCACCGCCATGCCCAAGCTGGGTCTCAGCGTACAAGATGACATTGCCGCTTCGTTTGGCTCCGCCGGCGCAGGGTATCGAGGGTGGGCGATCGCCGCGAGCGCTGAGAAGCTGACGCAGGTGTCAACCAAAGCGGAGCTCGGACAACTCTTCAAGCTCGCGAGGCTGAGCGGCAACGAAGCCTTTCTGTTTGCCGAACGGGCATTGGTCTTGCTCGACAAGACCAGTGATCGGGTCGCCGCCATCAAAGCGTTGGAGCAGTTTCTCAGCGCAGCCTCGCCCGCGCACGCAGGCTTCCTTTTCGAAAACCTCGACGCCAGTTGGCTAAAGGCGTCGGAGCTCCCGACGCTGCTCGAAACGCTCGGTCGCATTGACCTGATTCGTGACCCCAAGGTTCGCACCGCAGCGACCCAAGCAATCGACAAGACGCCTCTCGCCCATCTTGCCGCCACCAGCGTAACGCTAGCGAAATCACCTCTGAGTGTGAAAGAAGTGGGCCTGCTAGAGGCCTTCAGATGGCGGCGTGTGGACTTCAGCGACGCCGTGGCCTTTTCTCGCGCGCTCGCGCGCTCGGTCTCAGCCAACGCCGTGTACCAAGTTTCAGAGGTTCTGGAAGCCGCACTGAAACGCGGGCTCTCAGCAGCTGACGCGCTTGCTGAAGCACGTGCGATCATCGCCCTCGCGCCTCACAACAGTCGCGCCATTTCCGACATGTGCAACACGCTCGGCATCGATGTGCGCACCATGACACGAAAGACTGTCGCAAAGACCGTTCTCGCCGCCTGGGCGAAGCAGCCTCTAGATTACGGCATGCTGGCTTCAGCAATTGACGCGCTCCACGAGGGCGAGAGCGACACGGTAGGCAGCGACAACATTCGCAAAGACATCATTGCCGGTTTGCCTGAGGAAGCGCTCTACCGTTTGACCGCACAAGCACGCACGGGCTCATTCACCTCGACATTCAAATTGATGGAGAAGCGACTTGCAACCTTCGACTCGGGCTTCA
Organism: Myxococcota bacterium; assembly: GCA_044359465.1. Lineage (GTDB taxonomy): Bacteria > Myxococcota > JADLHZ01 > JADLHZ01 > JADLHZ01 > JADLHZ01. The sequence goes on along the minus strand of JBIKMD010000074.1, from coordinate 3,048 downwards.
TTGCTCGCGTTGATCCTCAGGGCCGAGAGCGGCGAGCGTTCGTCCTGACACTCGGCGCCTTTCAAGGGGATGCGCTTCTGCAAAAGTGGCAAGACCCACTCAGCACCACACTCTTTGAAGCTTTTCGTTCGGGCCACAACGACGACCGAGCATTGCTCTCGGGCGCGTTCATTTCTTTGCTCAAGAATGGATCGCAGCAAACGCGCGCGTACTTAGAGAGTAGCATGCGCGCGGTCATCGCGGCCGACGCTGGAGACACCAGGGCAGCCATGGTGTTCGTGCTCAAACACGCGCAGAGCCTCGGCGTTTCGTTGTCACCAGCCTCGCTGAACGCGATCGCCAAGTTCCCGGCGCTTGCGTCCGTGGCCGCACCGACGGCGTCGTGGCTCAAAGACGGCATGCTCAGCATCCAGCTCTTTTTCTACCCAGACGAAACAGCCATGGACGAAACGGCAGCCGTCCTTAGACAAGAAGGTTTCGTCCAGCGCATGGAGAAAGGCCTCAGCTCAAAAGACACCTACGTCTACGAGCGACAAGTGGGCGGCATCAAACAGCGTCTCGTCCTCTCGCGCGACGCCAAGATGGATCGCAGCAAACCCTTTGACGACGCGGCCGTGGATGTCGTGGTGCACCGCGGCCACAGCTACCACCTGGATGAAACCTTTCCCCAGCGTGACAAAGCGGCGGCCAATCGCAAGCTCGTGATTGGTGGTTCCTGCGGAAGTTTCCGCGACATGAGTGCCCCGGATTTTCTCGATTCCTACGGCACGCACTTGCTGATCGCCGATGTCGACACCGGCACAGGCTACGTCAACGACATAGTCCTGGTCCGTCTGCTCGCAGCGCTAACCCGAGGCGAAACAGACTTCGCCAAAATGAACCTCGGCGACCTCGTCAAGGGGCAAGGTATCCGTTTACCGACAGAACCCGCCATGCAGTTCGCAACGTACCTTGCGGCGGTACGGGCAGCTCTGCCATAGCGCTCCTATGAGCACACTCAAGGGCAAGACGATGTTCGTGTCCGGCGGAAGCCGCGGCATTGGTTTGGCAATCGCCGTTCGCGCAGCGAAAGATGGCGCAAACGTCATTATCGCAGCAAAAACTGCGGAACCTGATCCGCGTATTCCCGGCACGATCTACACGGCTGCGGAAGAAATCGAAAAGGCGGGCGGTAAAGCGCTCCCGTGCATTGTCGACATTCGCTACGAAGACCAAGTGCGTGGCGCCGTGGAAAAGGCCGTCGAGAAATTCGGCGGTATCGACATTCTGGTGAACAACGCGAGCGCCATCAGCCTCACTGGCACACTCGAAACGCCAATGAAGCGCTACGACCTCATGAACGGCATCAACGCGCGTGGCACCTTCCTCTGCTCGCAAGTCGCGCTGCCGCACCTGCTAAAGGCCAAAAACCCGCACATCCTCACACTCTCGCCACCGCTCAATATGCTGCCTAAATGGTTCGGCAACCACGTCGCCTACAGCATTGCCAAGTACGGCATGAGCATGTGCGTGCTCGGCATGGCAGAAGAGTTCAAAGAGCAAGGTGTCGCTGTGAACGCGCTCTGGCCACGCACGGCCATTGCGACGGCGGCCGTCAAGAACTTGCTCGGCGGAGACGAAGCCATCCGCGGATGCCGCACCGCAGAAATCATGGCAGACGCCGCGCACGAGATTCTGATCACCGAGAGCAGAAAGCTCACCGGACAGTTCCTCATTGACGAGGACTTCCTCAAGACACGCGGCTACAAAGACTTCGAGAAGTACGCAGTCACGCCTGGCGCGGAATTGTTCATGGACCTGTTCGTTTAACGCTCCGCGGCCTCGCGCTCCCGGCATTTGTCGAGCTCAGCAGCTTTCGTCGAAAGTTGTCGCGCTCGCGCTGTTCGACAAGCGTCATGCGAAACGCCGAGACTCGCCCTAGACAATCTCACGCTCGCGTTTGGGTCAGCGAGAACTCCGCCGTGATCGCGTTTCGCCAAAAAGACCCAGATGTTGCACCAACTCAGTGAGCTCCGGCCGATCGTCGGATGCGCGCCATGCGGCAGCAATGGTCACCCGCGGCCGCTCAACGAGTTGTCGAAAGACGACCTCGCGCCCGGCGGGTACGGCTTTGCTGACCAGAGCGACGCCTGCACCGTGCGCGACTTGCGCGAGTGCTTCGCTTTCGTCATTCGCCTCTGCTCCCCGCCGCGGCGAAAAGCCTGCATTCGCGCAGCACATGCGCACGAGCTCCCACAACGGTCGTTTGTTACGTGGCGAGTACAACACCCACGTCCGCTCGGCCAAGTGCTTGAAAGACAGCTGTCGCTGCCTCAGCAGCGCATCCTTTGCCGGAAGCGCCAACACCAGAGGCACATCGAGCAGAGGCTGAGACCGTAGGCGCGGATTGTCGATTGGGGGCACCAAAAAACCTAGATCAGCTTCACCGCGCAGAATGAGTGCCTCTTGCTCCCACGAGCGGACGAGGGCGCTGCGCACACTGACCTCTGGGTGAAGGCGCTTGAACCGCGCGATCCCCGCATGTGGTTGGTCACCAACGGTGCCTGGGTAGACAACCTTCAACGCGACCTTCCCTGCGCTGCGAGCGGCGCGCTCGGCGAGTGTGAGTGCAAGCATCGCTTGCTGCCCGTGCTCCCGCAGGGCGACACCGGCAGCAGTAAGCGCGACAACGCGCGTGGTGCGATCAAACAAACGCACTGAGAGCGCCTCTTCCAGCTCAGCGATGGCACGGCTCAGGGGCTGCTGCGAGATGTGGAGCGCTTCGGCAGCGCGGCCAAAATGCAGCGCCTCGGCGACGGCAAGAAAGTACTGTAGTCTGCGATAGTCGAGCATGCGCGTGCGATTATGTCTGTTTTAGGTGTGAATCGCTAGCGACGAAGGTGTTGGACGAACGGGGATAATGCCGGCAGGTTGCACGCATGAAAACCGTCTTCATTACCGGTGCCACTTCTGGCCTTGGCCTCGTTTGCGCGCAGGCGCTGCCAGGGTATCGCGTACTTGCGGGTGCGCGCGACCTCCAAAAGGGCCAGGCCGTGTTGGGGCCAAATG
>JBIKMD010001047.1:0-2648 GCA_044359465.1 Myxococcota bacterium | reverse complement strand
ATCATCGTTGGCGCAGCCCACGCTAACGAAGCGGAGCGCATGCTGAAAGAAGCGGGCGAAACCGTCTACCGCTTGGGTGAAGTGAAACCGTCGAGCGGCGAACCCACCTGCGTGCTCACCGGCGTCAATCAGTGAAAGTAGGCGTTCTCATTTCTGGCAAGGGATCGAATCTGCGCGCGGTGCTTCAAAAGAAGCCTGCCGGCGTAGAAGTGGTGACCGTGATTTCTAATGTACCGGGCGTGCTCGGTTTGGAAGCCGCGAGAGAACATCAGGTAGAGGCGCACGTCATTCGGCACCAAGATTCACCCTCGCGTGAAGCCTTTGACGCTACGCTCGTGAAATTGCTGCAAGCGTCGGGCGTAGAGCTCGTTTTGCTCGCGGGCTTCATGCGCTTGCTGACGCCGGTGTTCTTGAACGCTTACAAGCTCAAAACAATCAACGTACATCCCTCGCTGCTCCCAGCTTTTCCGGGCGCGCATGCGGTCAGCGATGCGCTCGCCTACGGCGCCAAGGTCACAGGTGTGACCGTGCACTTCGTCGATGAAGGTACGGACACGGGCCCCATTATTTTGCAGCGCGCCGTAGCGATTGAAGCTGGCGACGATGAAACAACTTTGCATGCACGCTTGCAAAAAGTGGAGCACGAATTGGTGCCGCAAGCGCTCGAGCTCGTGGCGCTAGGAAAGCTCTCAGTGAACGGTCGCAAGGTGGCACATGGCTGAACATTTTGACGTCTGCGTGATCGGTGGGCAGCCTGCGGGTTTCTTGCTGGCTGCGCTCCTTGCCAAACGCAAACGCCGCGTCATCCTGATTGATCATGGTGAAGGCTTCGATTCCTACCGGCAGAACGGCGTCACCTACCCGCTGCTTCCACAGCCACTGGTGGGCCTGCGCGGATTTCCCCCAGCGGACCGCGTGCTCGAAGAGTTGGGCGCGCAGGTCGATCTTCCTCGCCGTTATATTGAAGCGAAACCAAGTCTCCAGGCGATCTTCGCCCGGCACCGTCTAGATCTAGAGGGCACCAACGACGAGATCGTCAAAGAAGCGCGCCGCGAGTTTGGCGATGATGCCGAGCGCATGAAGTCCGCGCTGGACCGCATAGACGCCTCCTCGGCGGAGCTAGAAGCCGCGCTCGAGGCAGAAAAAGTCCTGCCGCTGCCAAATTTCTGGGGCCGCTTTTTTCAAAAACGACGCCTGAACGGTAAGAGTGCATCGCTGCGCACGCCTGCTTCGGCCAGCGGCATTTTCACGGATCTGCCTGTAGAACATGCGCTTGGTGAAACACTGCAGGAAGCAGCACGTTTCTCAACGCATCTCGATGCAGACGATCTGCCGCGGTCTGTGCTGTCGCTGCTCGCGCAGCGCACACTCTCTGGCAGCGTGCGCCTAGACGGCAGCGGCGGGAGTTATTTGGATGTGCTCGCGAACCTGGTCACCCAAGCGGGCGGCACGGTAAAGCGCGCAACGCTTGTCGATCGTTTGACCGCTGAGCCGCGCAAGCTGACGACCGTCGAGACGAGTGGCACTGCCCGCATCGAGCTCAACGCGGACTTTTTCGTCAGCGCGCTCTACAGTCAAACGCTGTGGCAAACCCTGCCGCGCTCCCGTGCGCTCAGTAAGTTCGTGGAAGAAAATGCCCAGCTTCGCGTGCGCGCCAAGATGTACTTCCATCACCTACTGGTGAAGGAAGACGGTCTGCCAGTCGGTCTAGGCGACAACTTGATCCTGCTTAACGGCCGCAAGGCGCGAGAAGGTTCGGATGCCGACAGCGCTGTCTGGATCACCGTTCGTCGCGGCCACACCAAGGAGCACGCGCTGATCAGTGCGGCCATCGAAGTGAAAGACAGCGAAGCCTCATCGCTTCCAGAGCAGCTAGCGACGCAGCGCAAACGCGTGCGCAAACAGCTCGAGCGTTTGATGCCGTTCATTGCACCTTTCATCGTCGCAGAAAGCTCGCCCATGGCGCAGAGCGATTGGGATGCCGAAGACACCGGCGCACGTAAGCTCGATCCCTGGCAGCTCCACCCACGCTACGAACCTATGGCTGAGGCATGGCTCGGCGTTAGCGGCCTTCCGTTTCACACGCCGTTCAAGAATCTCTTCCGCGTAGGCCGTGAAACCTTGCCCGGGTTGGGACAAATCGGTGACTTTGTCAGCGCGCGGATGTGCGCCGAAGCGATTCTAGCGCAATCGAAGTAGCGCATCTTTGCGGCGCGAACCTTCATTTTGTTGCCACGCGCCGCGTCGCAAACGCGATTCGGCTGAGTCGTTCTGACGCCGGCGACACGCTTCCATGAATCAGTACAAAACGATGCCCCGCCCGACGCAATCGACCGGCTTTGCTGAGCCGCTGTATAGCGCGCGCGACAGTGCGCGACGTGGCGCCGAGCTCCATCGCCAGCGAGTCGTAAGATAACTTGTGATCGATGATCGTCTCGCGCCCACGCTGGTCACCAAAAGTCTTGGCATACGCAGCGAGCAAGCCGAGCACACGTTGGTCGAGAGAGCCTTCGTGCGTACTTCGTTCCGAGCCAATGCAACGCGAGAAGCGCTCGCACACATCAACAAAGTGCAGCATCGCAATCGCAGGCGCACGCGCGAGCAGCGCCAAGTAGTCCGCTACAGGCGTGGTGAGCACGGTGCTGGGA
>JBIKMD010001046.1:0-2649 GCA_044359465.1 Myxococcota bacterium | reverse complement strand
AGATCGAGCGCGCTCATATCCATGTCAAAGACATAACATTCATTCCGCCACTTCCCATCAGCGCAGCGCGTCGTGTCTCGACCCACGCGCTTCACCCAGAAGCCTCCGCACAGTGGTGCGATACAGCGGCGATAATCGCGACGCACTGAGAAGTAGGTGTAAGTGCTTGGCCCTGTGGCCACGTCGTTGAGCTCTGTCTCGGTTGATTCGGTGGTTTCGTCGTCATTGACGAAGGCCTCGACCGACGGTTCGAACGGAGCTCCGCACGCAAGCAAGAAAATTGGCAAAACAGCAATGAGACGCATAGGCGCGGCGCGTTACCTAAGACAACCATCCGCGGCAAGCGATCTATGTCCTGGTGGGCGCGGATGATTCGTCTTTACAGAGCGCACGCCAGATGCTGACGTCGCGTTCGTGCGTCACGGCGCGGCAATCGCGCCAACCTGAGCAAGATAGAGTGGATAGTATGCACGCGAGAAAAACGAGTTCACGCGCATAGGGTCTGGCTCGGTGATCGAAAGTCCTGCAACACCATCACGAAGAGAGCGCACACGCACTGCCACACTGAGCGGCTGCCAAGCTTCGTCATCTGAGCGGCGCACCGCAGTGATGCGCCTGGTTTCTCCCTGAGGCAAATGACTGGTGTCACCGCTCAGCGCCAGGCCGCCCCAGCTCATGTCCACGACGGAGAACGCGCGCTCATCGATTTGCACTTGCATTGGCGCCTGGCCGCACAAGCGGATGGCGGTGCGCTGCTCACGCGCATAGTCGCGAGGAAACACCGCAGCAGCGAGCGTCTGCCACTGCGCTAGTTGTGCGGCGTCTAAGGGACGCGCGGCTTCGAGAGATAACAGCTCACGTGCGGCAGTGATGGGGTCACGCATGACTCTCTTTGTGTGGTGCCCCGCGCGCCGAGGCAAGAAATCCGCTCGATTGCCACGCAGGTCACGACGGCGGACGCCAGCCACCACCGAGCGCCTGGTAGATGTTCACCGTCGTTCGTAGCAACCGTTTCTTCGTCTCGATGAGCTCGAGCTGCGCATCTAGCGAGTCACGCCGGGTCAGCAACACCTCCATGTAGTCGGCGCGCGCAGAGCGAAAGAGCACGTTCGAAATTTCCACTGATTGCGTGAGCGTGTCCACTTGCTGCGACTGTAGCTCGTAACTCTTCTGTAGATTGTCGTACTTCACGAGCTGGTTCGTCACGTCGATGAACGCCTGCAGCAACGTGCGCTCGAAGTTGAACACAGCCTGCAACTGCCTGGCGTTTGCGGTGCGGTAGTTCGCTCGAATGCCTGTGAGGTTGAGCAGCGGTGCAAGCAAATTGCCGGCAAGGTTATACACGAGCGACTCAGGCGGTGCGACCAGGTGCGATAGGCTGAACGAATTGAAGCCGAGCGAGGCATCAATGCTGAGTGAGGGGAAGAAGCGTGCCCACGCGGAGCGGACGTCCATGTCTGCGGCCGAAAGCTCGTTCTCTGCTTGGCGAACGTCGGGCCGATTCTTGAGCAACTGAGAAGGAATACCGTGCGCGATGACCTCAGGCAGCGGTGTCAGCAGCTCCTCTGGATTGCGTTCTACCGGGCTTGGATAGCGGCCGGCCAGAAAGTTGATGCGATTCTCCACCTGCACACGCGCTTGTTCCACATCGAACAAACGACTGCGGTTCTTGAGCACTTCCGCCTCAAAGCGCTGCACCGCAAGCTGCGTGACGCGTGCCGACTGCTTTTCGAGCTTCACCACTTCGAGCGCTTCGCTCTGAATCTTGATGTTGCGGTGCAAAACGTCGAGCTCGTTGTCGAGCGCGATCAGCTCGTAGTACGAGTTGGCAATCTCAGCGATGAGTTGCGTCACCAAGAAGTTCTTGGCTTCGCCCGCTGCAAAGTAGCGGAAGTTGGCGGCCTTCGCGGCATTCCACAACTTACCAAACGCATCGATCTCCCAAGACGCTTTGAGCCCAAAACCAAAGTTGCCGAGGTTCTCTGGCAAGCCGTGTGCTTGATCACTCACACCTTGGCTCGTCTGACCGCCCACCTTTTCGACGCCAGCGCCCAAACCCAACCCGACTTTAGGAAGATATTCGCCGCGCCGAGCGGAGACTTCGTTCTGTGCGATGATGATCTCTTGCAGCAGAAGGTTGAGCTCTTGGTTGTTTCTGAGTGCGAGCTCGATCAACTCTTGAAGCGCAGGGCTGGAAAAAATCTCCTTCCAATGTTTCTGCGCAAGGTTGTCTGCCGGCTGCGATGCAGCGGCGTCACTCGGTTGTGAGCTTGGTTCCGAGTCTGTTCTGTACTGCGCCGGCACCTCACGATTCGCGGCGCGCGGCGGGTTGTCTTTGGTGAGTGCTGCCATACAACCTTGCGCGAGCGTGCAGGCTATGGCGATCGCAAGGGCTCTAAACATGGCGCGCCACCTCTTCTGAGACAGGCTCTTGGTCTTCCTGCTTGATCAGCGTTTTTGCTTCAGCGAGCGAGCCGAAGATGAAGTACAAACCCGGCACCAGAATCACCCCGAAAATCGAACCAAAGAGCATGCCGCCAAGCGCAGAGGATCCAATGGTCCGATTGCCAATCGCGCCTGGTCCGGTTGCGACAGCCAATGGAAGCAGACCCGCAATGAACGCAAACGAAGTCATCAAGATGGGGCGAA
>JBIKMD010000073.1:0-9471 GCA_044359465.1 Myxococcota bacterium | reverse complement strand
GGCATGGGTTGTTACTCCTGCGACTCAAGTAGCGAAGCGGTAGTCGACAACATTTAGTTCACCGACCCTACCGAAATGCCCGTGAAGTCGTGCTTCAAGCAGATGTCCATCACAGCGATGAGGTTCTTGTATGCCACCCCGTCTTCGCTGGTCAGGTTCACCTTCGTCGTTTGCTCTTTGGTGAACGCCTGACGAATGGTGGTCAACTTCGCTTCGAGCTCCGTCGCGTTGTACTCGGTTCCGTTTTTCGGAATGTCGAGCGCTGCGCCGGAGCTGTCCGTGAGTTTGTAGCCCGTGCTGGTGAGCACGATGCCGAGTTTCAACGGATCTTCATCTTGCTTTTCCTCTGCCGCAGGTCCGTTCGGAGATGGCGCCACGTCAATGCGCGCAATCTGCGTCCAGGTGGCCACGATCATGAGGAACGCGATACAGCACGACAACAAGTCGATGAATGGGACCAGATTGATCTCCATGTCATAACTACGTTTGCCGCCTGTTGCTGGTCCTGCTGATGCCATGTCACTTCTCTAATGTGAGAGTGTTAACTCAAAAACGAAAACGAAACAGAAGCGCGCCATTGCCCGCGTGAGCGAGCAATCGCTCGCGTTACGCGACTTCGCGCTCGTCAACGACTTTCAGGTTCAACTTGTCACGGTTGGTGACGATCAAGTTGAGCACGCTGACCGAGGTCTCGTTGATGTCATCCGAGAGCTTTTGCGTACGACCGGCGAAGATCGAGAACGCAACGAGCGCAGGGATGGCGACGATGAGACCGTACGCCGTACAGTTCATGGCTTCAGAAATACCTTTGGCGAGCATGGCCGACTTTTCAGCCGGGTCTGCAGCAGCAACGGCACCGAACGACTTGATCAGACCGGTGATGGTTCCGAGGAGGCCGAGCAGGGTTGCAACGTTACCGAGCATGGCAAGGTAACCGGTGCGGCGCTCGAGCTTGGGGAGCTCGCGGAGCGCTTCTTCGTCGATGGCCGCTTGAACGGCTTCGTCGCTCTTCTTCACGTTGACGAGGCCCGCTTTGATGATGCGAGCGAGTGGGTGGTCCATGGAGCCGACGTAGGTCAGCGCGCGCTGGAGGTTCCCTTGGAGAATGTACTTCTTGATGCCTTGGATGAAGCCTTCTTTGTCGAAGCTAGCGGTGAAGAACAGATAGCGGGCGCGTTCCACCATGAGGGCGATGGTGAAAACCATAACCACCGCAATCGGATACATACCCCAGTCGCCTTCAGTGAAAATCTTCGCAATCCAACGAAACATCGTGCTCTCCTTAGGACCCGCCCGGGCATTCGGACGGGGTCATAGCTTTACCGGCGTAGTTATCGGCCGGGGCAAAAACAAGGTTGCGGGGCTTAACGCAACAGCTTGGTCTTTGACAAGTAATTATTTCTTGCTTATGCGGCCCGCGCCCATGACTTCATCAACCACAGACGAGACGTTGGAACTGATGGGGCTTGAGGTTTTGAGCCCTGTTTCACCAAGCCCCCTGCTTTGGGACTTATTGCGTAGATTGGTTTCCACACCGATCGATCAACCAATTCAGCAATTGAAAGCCTTCGCTGCTGAGGCGGCGGCGGCGCGTGAGTTTCCCCTGGCGTTGCTTGCCGGAATGCACGCCATTCGCTTGAGCTACGAGTCCGAGGCGCTAGAAGAGGCAAGAAATAGCGGTGTTTTGACGCTTCAGCTTGCGCGCGAGACCGGAAACGTGCTTGCAGAGGCCCACGCTTATCGGCTGCTCGCGTTAATCGCGTTCGATGAGGGGCGTAGCAAAGACGGGCACGACCATCTCTTAGATGCGATGGCGGCGTTCGAGGATGCGGGTCGACAAGGAGAGGTGCCAACGCTCACGCGCTGGTACGCCGAGCATCTGGCGGTGCTTGGTGCGATCGAGGAGTCTGTACAGGCATTCACGCTGGCGCGGGAACGCTTTTTGGACGTGGGAGACGCAGCGGGGGCACGCTTATGCGAGTTGGATTTGGCGGCCGCCCGGTCTCGGTGAAAGAGGGTATGTAATCGTGGTCGCAAAACCAATCGTGCGGGTCGTTGCCGCACTCGTAGAACAAACAGGTCGTTTTTTGATCACCCAGCGTCGCCCAGAAGCGACGTTGCCGCTGCTCTGGGAATTCCCGGGCGGCCGCGTAGAGCACGGCGAGAGCGACAAAGACGCGCTCGTGCGTGAGCTCTCAGAAGAGATGGAAATCGAGATTGAGGTGGGCGACAAAATCTTCGAAGTGACGCGCGAGTACGAGCGTTATTTCATCGAGCTCGCCACCTACACCTGCCGGCTGGTGCGCCCGCACATTCGGCCGATCAAGGTGCACGACTACCGCTGGGTCTCGCGCGAAGAGTTCGCCGAATACGAGTTCCCAGGCGCAGACCAGGACACGGTCGACAAGCTGCTCAAGGGTAAATAGTCAGCCCGCTAGTTCGTCGGGCGCTACCACGGCCCAGGTATAGAACTTCAAAAACGTCGCGTAGGGCAGCGTAAACACGCCGTCATCCGGCCCGTTTCCCGTGGGCTCAAAGCTGCCCCATGGATTGCGCAGCTTGATGAAGCGCTCGCCGTCTACCTCGTAGGCATCCAGCACGGAGTAAGCGTGGTCCGGCACTAAGCCGGCGCGTTCGAAGTCGAGCCCTTTGGTTTTGTCGGGAAACGAACACGCAACGGTGGGCCTTCCCCGCGCCGCGATGAGCCGTTTCCACGCCTCTTCTTGGCCGAGCGCATCAAACGCCAAATGGTCCGCGGGCTCGCCGTAAATCGCTTCGAAGATCTCGTGGATGTAACCGCACGCCGCGGGACCATAACCACCCACCCATTGGGCATACGCTTTCTCAATGAGCGCAAACCACGGGCCTTGGCCGTAGAGAAGACCCGCGTCGCCCTCGTAAAACCTTGGGGTGACGGGGATTTTTTCATTCACGTAGCGCGTACCGTCGTAGCGCTTGAAGGTGACGACGTAACGATCGCCGTCCTTTTTGACCAGTTGGCGAATCACGTCCGGATTGACGTGGGCGATGCTTGAAAGGGCTGACACTATCCAGCAATCGCCGAGCGCGCCTTGTCGCGGATCCTCGGCGCCGAAGGTACGTAGTGCGCCAATTTGCACGTCGCGCAGCGTACGCGCGCCTGCTTCGGGATCGGGCGCCGGCTCGGTGAAATCACGGCTGCGCGCACTGAGAAGTGCCCACTGTTTGCGCAGCGATGCGTTGTTTGTTCCGTCCGTCACGCGAACGGAAAAGCTGTCACCGAGCTTGCCTGCGAGCGAAACGCCCGACGGCCAGCAGCCCGCGCTATCCAAGATGATGTCTTGTTTGGATTTGTCACGCAGATTGACGAGCCTCAGTTTGGCGCCAGGTTCGCCCACGGCCCGGTGTTTGCGCACGCTCTCCACCACAATGCGGCCATTCTCCGCGAACAAACGTAGGCCTTGGGTTGTGGCTTCTACGCGCCTGTCGTCACGCGCCGCGTCGCCGAGGCGGATGTCCAGCACACTTTTGCCGCTGCGAATGCGCACCACATCACCATGGCGGGCCGCGGGGACGGTCAGCGAAAAACGTCCAAACGCATCAGCTTGAACGGTGCTCTGGAGGCCGTCCCTTGCTGCCGGCGGTGCGTATGGTGCGGCACTGAGGTTGCGAACGGTGATCTTCGCGTGAGGTTCGGCTTGCCCTTCGAGCGCGGCAAGTGAACGGCTGCGAATCGTGAGTGGCATTTAGGAGGCGAGTACGCCGAACGAGGGGACGGAGTGGGTGGCGATCAGCGCTTCAGCGAGGGCGTCCGAAATGCCCTTGCCTTCAATGGCGGCAATTGAGGTTTCTTCCTTCACGAGTTGCTTAGCGAGCTCCTGGACGATGCCTTTACGCAGCGCCCGGCCAAGGGCAATGCGCCGTTCCGCAAGCGTTAAGTGCGGCATATTCATGATGGTTTTGACCAGATCGGCCTCAATGAGTACTTCTAGCATTTGAATCAAAGAGAGACCTTCTGGCTCGCGATCTTCTGACATGTGCCCATGCTTCCTTCCGTAAGAGAGTGGCGCCCAGGTTTTGCCACGACCCAATTATCGAAACCAAAAGTCAGAGAGTGCGCTTTTTAAGCGCAGTAATTTTTGGGCAGAAGAGGCTGCAAATACGCGCAACACTTTGAATTTGTGTTGTATTAACCAACGAGCGGCCCGGAAACCCTTGACCGATCGCATTTGGCTGCTTAGGGTGCCGCCCTCCTTGAGGTGCGGTTCCGTTCATTCTTGAAGTCGCCCGTCGCCCACCAAGGACAGAGGTTGTTATGAAAGAAGGCATTCACCCGAACTACACCGCCGCGAAGATCCAATGCTCCTGCGGATCGGTGATTGAAACCCGCTCGACCCGTGGCGACTTCAAAGTCGACATTTGCTCTGCGTGCCACCCGTTCTTCACCGGTAAGCAAAAACTGCTCGACGCTGAAGGCCGCGTTGACCGCTTCAACAAGAAGTACGGTCGCACTGCCTAAGCCCGTTGTTCGGTGCTTGGTGCTGCGAGCCTTGCGCCCTGTTTTAGGTCGCGGCTTCGCAGCCCGTAACCGGCAACCGCTTTTGGCGTGAACCCCACCTATGCTGTCGAAACTCGCTGAGGTCGAAGGACGCTTCGCCAGTCTCGAACGGCAGCTCTCAGACCCGGATGTCATCAATCGTCCGGAAGAATTCCGTAAGCTAGCCAAAGAACGCAGCGATCTCGAGCAGGTCGTCACGCTCTACAAGCAATACACCCGCGTAGCCAAAGAGATAGAAGACAACCGGGCACTGCTCGTCGACCCTGAATTTAGGGCGCTCGCGAGTGAAGAGCTGGAACGGCTGAACGCGGAAGAGCAAACGCTCAAGCGCGGCCTCGAGCTGGCGTTGCTTCCTAAGGATCCCAAAGACGATAAAGACATCGTCCTTGAGATTCGTGCCGGTGCGGGCGGTGACGAGGCTTCGTTGTTCGCTGGCGAGCTGTACAAAATGTACGAAAACTACGCCAAAATGCGTGGTTATACCGTTGAGCTCGCGTCGCTCTCGCCAGGCTCGAAGGGCGGGGTCAAAGAAGCCATTCTGACGGTTGAAGGGCGGGGCGCTTACTCGACCTTCAAGTATGAGGGCGGGGTGCACCGTGTGCAGCGTGTCCCAGCGACAGAAGCGCAGGGCCGCATTCACACAAGCACGGTGACCGTTGCGGTGCTCGTTGAGCCAGACGAAGTAGACGTCGTCATCAACGAAAAAGATCTGCGCATTGATACCTATCGCGCAGGCGGCGCCGGTGGGCAGCACGTCAACAAGACCGACTCTGCCGTGCGTATGACGCACATTCCCACGAACACCGTGGTGGTCTGTCAGGACGAGCGTTCGCAGATCAAAAACCGCGCAAAGGCCATGAAGCTCATGCGTGCGCGCCTCTACGATCAAGAGCTAGAGAAGCGCACCAAAGAGCACGCGAGCGCACGCCGCGAAATGGTGGGCACGGGCGACCGCAGCGAGAAGATTCGCACCTACAATTTTCCGCAGGACCGCTGCACCGATCACCGCATTGGTGAGTCGTTCCACAACCTCCCAAAGCTCATGGGCGGTGAAATTCAGCAAATGATGACCGCCGTTCACACCTACTTCCAGGCTGAGCAGCTGAAGCAGCAGGTGGGTGGGCCTTCGTCGTGACCCCGGTGCGGTCACTGCGGCACGGTCATGTCTGAGCTTTGGACGGTCGGGCGTTTGCTCGAGTGGACCGCTCCGTTCTTCAAACAAAAAGGCATTGAGAGCCCGCGTCTAGACGCTGAGGTCTTGCTCGCGCACGTGCTCAAGATTCAGCGCCTGCATTTGTATACGGGTTATGACCGGCCGCTGCAGCAAACAGAGCTCGACGCGTATCGTGCGCTGGTCAAGCGCCGCGCGACGCATGAGCCCGTGGCCTACATCGTGGGTACACGCGGGTTTCATGAGATCGATCTCAAAGTCGACAAACGCGTGCTGGTCCCGCGGCCAGAGACAGAGCTCGTGGTGGAGCGCGCGCGTAAGCTCGAGCCAAAACGTTTTGCCGACATTGGCACGGGTTCGGGAGCGATTGCGCTCGCGCTCTTGCATGTGGTGCCAGGGGCAACAGCCGTTGCGACCGACGTGAGTGCCGACGCGCTAGCAGTGGCGCGTATGAATGCGGCGGATCTAAAATTCAGCGAGCGCATCGACTTTCGTGAGGGTGCGTTTTTTGCGCCGCTGCGGGGCGAGCGTTTCCCGTTGATTGTTTCGAATCCGCCGTACGTGGAAGCAGACGCCAAGCTCGATGCGGACGTCGTCCAGTTCGAGCCGCATGTGGCGCTGTTCTCCGGCCGTGATGGGCTAGATGCGATTCGCACGCTGCTCGCGACGGCAGCCTCGGTGCTCGAGCCTGGTGGGTCATTGATTTTCGAATTCGGCCGCGGCCAAGCAGAGGCGATCTGCGAAATTGCGCGCAGCCATGGTTATACAGATAGTGTGATTCACCGCGATGCGGACGGCTTGGAACGGGTGTTCGAAGCTGTGCAGCGGTGAGACGGGGTTGAAATGGACGCGCTGAAAATCAAAGGTGGGGCAAAACTTCAGGGCTCGGTGAAGGTGGGCGGGGCGAAAAATGCCGCGCTGCCGATCATCGCCGCAACGCTGCTGGCTGAAGGCGACAACATTGTCAGCAACATGCCGGCGCTGGCCGACGTGGACACCATGACCAAGCTCCTCGTCATGATGGGCGCCGAGATCGACACGCGTGAAAAAGGCATGCTCCGCATCAACTCCGACAAGCTTCGCGAGTTCGAGGCGCCGTATGACCTGGTGCGCACCATGCGTGCGAGTGTGCTCGTGCTAGGGCCGCTCCTGGCGCGGTACGGCGAATGCCGCGTGTCGCTTCCTGGTGGCTGCGCCATTGGTGCGCGTCCGATCGATCAGCACTTGAAGGGTTTGGCGGCGCTTGGTGCCGATATCAATTTGATTCACGGGTATGTGGAGGCCAAAGCCTCGCGCCTGCGCGGCACCATGTTCACCTTTGATGTGAACACGGTCACAGGCACCGAAAACGTGCTCATGGCTGCCGTGCTGGCACGCGGTGAGACGGTCCTGCGCAATGCGGCGCTCGAGCCAGAGGTTGTGGATCTTGCCGACGCCCTGCGCTCCATGGGCGCCAAGATTGAGGGCGATGGCACCACGGATATTCGTGTGATCGGCGTCGAAGGCCTCTCGCCCATGAAACACAAGGTGATGCCGGACCGCATTGAGGCCGGCACCTTTGCGGCGGCGGCGGCAATGACCGCGGGTGATGTGCTCGTAGAGGGCGGCATTCTCGCGCACCTCGGTGCCGTGGCAGACAAGCTGCGCGATATGGGTGCCAAGCTGACCCAGGAGGCCGCGGGGTACCGGGTGATTGGTCCGAAGCGTTTGAACGCCGTGGATTTCACGACAGCACCGTATCCGGGTTTTGCAACCGACATGCAGGCGCAGCTCATGGCCGCGCTCGTCATTGCCAATGGCACCTCTAAGCTGCGCGAGACAGTGTTCGAAAATCGTTACATGCACGTGCCCGAGCTGCAGCGCCTAGGTGCTGATGTGTCTATTGATGGCAACGTGGCCGTCGTGCGCGGCGTGGAAAAACTGATGGGCGCTATGGTGATGGCCACGGACCTTCGGGCCTCGGCCTCGCTGGTGCTCGCGGGCCTGGTGGCCGACGGTGAGACCGTGGTGCGCCGAATCTACCATCTAGACCGTGGGTATGCGGCGCTGGAGCAGAAATTGGGCACCCTTGGGGCCCAAATCACTCGGTTTTCTGAATAGTTTGCCGCGCTAGAGCCGGCGCAGTTATACTTCATCAACCAGACTGACTACCTTGGCTGTAAGTCCAAGACGTATACCCCTGGCTGGAGGATCGCGCACATGTCAGACGCAAAAGTTGGTAATCAGGGTCAGATTCAAACCCGTCAGCAGGGCCCGGCCATCAAGGGTCCGGCGGTCAAGAAGAGCCTCGCGTCCGATCTCGACAAAGTGTTCTCCAATCTTTCCATGGGCCCCACGTCGAAGAGCGACTTGGCCAAGGTGGCGAGCGGCCAGGTTGTGGTGACATCGGGTGAGCCGATTGAAAACGGCACCGAAGTGGCCAAGGGCCTCGTGAAATTCATGGCGAAATTCGCGAAGCAGCGAGGTGATGACCCGAAGGACGTTGAGTTCGATTTCAGCCCTGAAAACATTGTGAAGGGTCTGTTCGAGCGCTTGTCGCCAAATCTAGGCGATAGCGTTGCCTCGGTGGAGGCTTCAGCACAAATCAACGAAGCCTTAGGCGCGCTCAGCGCTGGCGAAGGCGTGACGCCCGAAAAGAAGCAGCAGGCGTACGAAGAGCTCAAACGCATTCAAGACTACACCCAAAAGATTCAAAACAACGCTCAACTAGAGACGACGCAAGGCGAAACGGCGCAGCGCATGTCGTCGTCTATGACGACGGCGCTGCAGGGCAAGGAATCCACAGTCGAAGCTGCTGCCAGAGGTTTGAACCTAGATCCTCAGCAATCCGCCGAAGACCCGTTCATGAAGAATCTCGCCGGCTACATCGCCATGACCAATGGCGGCGTGGCGGCTTCGGGCGACAACATTCGCCGTGCGCTCTACAACGCCATGCAGGTGGCGAAGAACACATCGATGGACCCTGCGCAAAGCAATCTTTCGATGACGGCGGTGGCGAGCAACATGTTCGGCCGCGGCGCTGCGGGTAGTGCCCCCCCTGCGGGCGCGCCTGGTGGTAAAGCCATCGACCCGGATAAAGTTCGCTTCTGACCGCTCCCTTTTTCTGCTTGACGAAACACCCTTGCTTACTGTTTTTGTAGCGAGTGTTTCGATGCCTATTGCTATTGTTCCTGGTTTCGTGCGCAGCGCCGCCTGAGCCAACGCCTGAGAAGATCACTAAGATCAAAACGCAGGCACCTGCTGCGGTCATCCCAGACATCGAGGACGAAGCTTCGGAGCCCACGGCCTCTGCGCCCACGGGGAAAACCGGCGCGAGCGGACACACGGGCGCCACCGGTCAGCCTGGCGCCACGGGGCTAACGGGCGTGTCGGGCACTACAGGACCGAGCGGGGGACCCGTAGAGCAATGCTCAGACCTTGGTGCCACGGACTGCTTTTCGAACGACGACTGCGGGGCGGGGACGCGCTGTCAAAACGCCGGTGATGCTGACAACCCGGTCGCCTGCTGCCTCCCGGGCGTCCGGGGAACTGCGGCCGCAGGCGAAAGCTGTACGGCCAACGGCGAGCTCGACTGCGTGAGCGCCGTTTGTGTAGGCAAAAGCAGCACAGACTGGGTTTGTTCGCAAAAATGCACGCAGAATAGCGACTGCCCTACTGGGATGAAGCGCTGTACCAACATCGCGTTTTCTTCGAGCGCCGAGCAATGGTGTTTGCCCGAGTAACTTGACGGGCGTGGGCTAAACTCGTAGCCCGCCCTCTTTTT
>JBIKMD010001045.1:0-2650 GCA_044359465.1 Myxococcota bacterium | reverse complement strand
CTGCATACAAACGGCGGCGAATGAAGCCGAGATCCGTCGTCAGCTCAGAGCGATTCCTGACCCAAACGGACCGTTTTTGATGCTGCGTTCGATCGGGCCACTCGCCGTGAATGAGAGTGACCCCACGCTGGCACACCCATTGTTGGTCTACAGCGAGCTGATGACGTCGGGTGACGACCGCGCTATCGAGACCGCCGAGATGTTGTTCAACAAGGCCTGGCAAGCGCAGTGAGAACACCGCTCCCGTATTCGCCTGCCCAGATTGCGGATTTACAGCAACTGCACGCTGCGTTCGAAGCCGAGATTGTGCTTGTTGGTGCGGGTGCGTTGATGTGCTTCATCGACTTCGCACACCGCACGACCCAAGACCTAGACGTCGTCATCGCAGTGGAGATGGCGGACGTTGCCTCAAGAATGAGCAAGCTCGTTGGATGGCATCATGACGCCCACCAAGAACAGCGGTGGTGGTCAGCAAGAGGCTTAAAGTACGACATTCTTCCCGCTGGGAGCGCAGTACTCGCGAGCGGACAGATCGTGTGGCCGGCCTCGCAGAGTGTCATGAGCAGCAAAGGCCTCGCGCTTGCGCTCGTGCATCATGAGCCTACTTTGCTCACTGGGATCTTCGCGGCCACTCCTCCTGCTGTATGCGTACTGAAGATGATCGCATTTCTCGAACGACCGCACGAACGCGGACGAGACATCGGAGACATCGCTGCGGTAGCGCGCTCATGGCGAAGAGACGATCACAGTCTCTTCGAAGAGCCGTTCGTCAGCTCGGGGTTGCCGTTTGATGCGGGATCGGCGTTTCTCCTGGGTGGCGCAATAGGACAGTTGCGCACGCCCGATGTTGCGCCCTCCTTTGACGCATTCCTGCAGCATCTAGAGCAGGAAGGGAGCACTGGGCGGACGGCATTGTTTTCGGAGCTCGATCCCTTCGATTACGAAGAGGCTGAGAGAAAAGTTGGCATTCTCCTCCGCGCGCTGCGACTTGGGCTTTCCTCCAGCGAGGTCGCGACGCAGTCGAAGAAAGCCGCGACCTAGGCAAGCCAGTCGCGTGAGGTAGGTCCCTCAAGGTCCGATACCCGTGCTTCATCGTCAACCACAGCCGCCTGCAGTGTCGCGTTGCCTTGTCAGCGGCACCAGGCGGGTTTTTCGGTCGAAGACCCTCGCGGAGGGACTACTATGACGCCGCGGACAGGACCGAAGATTCGTGCTGAAATTGGAAGGCGCCAATCGGGCGAGAAGATCGTAGAACGCAGGCGCGAGCTGATCGATCCTCGGACGGAAAAGAAGGCAGAGAAGAAGGCGCTCATCACGGCAGCGACGCAAGCTGTAGCGGTGCCCAAAGCGCCTGCTGAGGTGGCGAGCGCTTCCGCGCAGCAGCTAGCAAAGGGCATCGACGTCAAAGCAGAGAGAGCGCGGGTCAGCACGGATCCTGTGTTCACTTATGAGCGGGGCAATGCGGTCAGCACATTTGCCGAGCGTGGCTTTGCGGTGGACACAGCTTCATTGTCGCCGCTCAATCGCAAGGTGACGAGCGGAACGCGCACGGCAGAGCTGAAGGACGGGATCCTCGAAGTGAAGTATGGTGGTGGTGTCGTCGAGCGCTACGAGGACGTCAGCGGGTTTACGTTCACGCAGAAAGACTTTGCCTTCGTAGTAGAAGAAATCGATCAGTTTGGGCTTTATCTCGGCTCAAATGCATCCTCCGGCCGAACCGTCCGCAACGACGGCAATAGCCCCGCGCTGTCGCAGGTGAGTTATGCGCGATACTCCGAGGGAAAAATCTACGTCTCTCAGTTTAGCGAACCAGCCTACAAGGAGATCGTGCTCGGCTCGCGAGCGGAGCGAGTCGCGCTCAGCGCAGATGGGTCGAAGGTGGCGGCGTTCCGGCAAGAGAATGGAAAGAAGCTGATCGAGATCTACGACGTGCAAAGCGCACAACGACTTTCGCAAGTCGAAGTGACGGAGACACCAGCGAGCCTTGTGTTCGATAAGGACGGCAGCGCGTTAGCGATTATCGGCGAAGGCACAGGCAGCCAAGGGTCAGCGCGACTCA
Organism: Myxococcota bacterium; assembly: GCA_044359465.1. Taxonomy (GTDB): domain Bacteria; phylum Myxococcota; class JADLHZ01; order JADLHZ01; family JADLHZ01; genus JADLHZ01. The sequence goes on along the minus strand of JBIKMD010001045.1, from coordinate 591 downwards.
TCAACATCGATGGGACGCCGCTCGTGAAACCGGCCATGCCGCTCGAAAAGGTGATCGACGTCGCCTCGACTCCGTTGTCTACAAAGATTCTGTCTGCTGCCGGCTTCGACTTCGCGCCGACCTTGGCCAACCGTTTCAACCGGGTCGCTCAGTCGGCAAGCCAAGACCAAACATTTAAGTCAAACCCTGTTTTTCCGGAGGCCGCGTTCTTGGGCAACACCAATGCCTATTTGTATTGCCAGACTTACGGAATTGACGCGGAATTGAGACTTGTAGACGAATCAGGAAATAGCTTACTTGTCGCACAATTCGACTCTCGGCGAGTTGCGATTGGCTCCGGCGTCGCTGCTGTCGCGCTTAGCCTCGACATCTTGCTCTACAAAGTCGATGCCCAGTCGCGATCGACGCGACGGAGCGTTCGATTCTTAGGCACACTCGAGTCCTTCACCGTTTCTGGCGACGGAACGCGCCTCGCGGTGGCGACGCGTTCTCCGAGCAACGAACGCGAGATTCGGATTATCGATACTTCGAACGGAGAAACCTTACGCACGTATCCACAGAAAGAGGGCATCTCCGAGCTGTACTTCGACA
>JBIKMD010000072.1:0-9481 GCA_044359465.1 Myxococcota bacterium | reverse complement strand
GCTCACGATCTGACTTCCGCCGCTCACAGTGTAGATGATGACCACGCCGCCAATACACACATTGGTGAGTTGGAGCGGCCACCCAAGCACGGTTGAAAGCACGATTGCCGGTGCATAAATGGAGATGCCTGCTGCGAGCCCGCGTGAGAGCAAGAAGAGAAACGCTGTGAGCTGCCGCGTTTTACGATCGAAACGCGTTTCCAAATACTGGTACGCGGTGACAACTGAAAGCTTGTAATAAATGGGTACAATCAGCCCAGCAAGGATCACCATGGCAAGCGGTTGGCCAAAGTAGAACTGCACAAAGCCCATGCCATCTTCGTAGGCTTGGCCGGGCATGGACAAGAAGGTGATCGCGCTCGCCTGTGTGGCCATCACCGACAGACCAATGGTCCACCACTTGAGATCACGTTTGCCACCGAGGAAGCTGCCAGAGTCGTTCTTGCCGCGCTCCTTCCACAGGCCGGCCGCAATGATGGCGGCTAGGGTACCAACGAGCACCACCCAGTCGAGTAGTCTCATCGATAGATCTCGCTCATGATCGCAAAGCCAATGATGGTGAGGCCGAGCAGGCCAATGACCAGCCCGTACCACCGCGGCCAATTGTCTTCACTTTGCATTGGACAGCAGGTTCGCGAAGAGCTTGAACGCGCCAGGAACACCTGCCGGGAGTTGCCGGAAGAACGCGAGGCCCGTGTAAACAAAACGGCCTTTGCCATGTTGCGCGATCACCAGGGCGCCTTTTTTGGCGGGCTCTCCTGGGTCGTTCATCTCTATGGGGGCGCGATAAGCAGGGTCCCACGTGCTTGCAAAGTACAAGCCTCGCTCTTGCACCCAACCCGAGAAATCCGTCTCTACGAGTGTGTTGGGTTTTGACCAAATCACGTCGTTCGGTAGCGTGCGCACGACCGGAGCGGTTTCGTCTGTGACGCGATCTTGCGCGATGCTCATGGGCAAAGGCCCGAGTGACGCTTTGAGTGGAGCGAGCCTACTGTTGGTGTTGTACTGCGTGACCAGTGTGCCGCCGGCGGCGACATAGGCGTGAAGCCTAGGCAGCAAGCCGAGCAAGCTTGGTGACGTGTTGAATGCTCGCACGCCAATCACGATCGCGTCGTACGCTGTGAGTGACGCATCTTTGATCGCACGCTCATCCAGTTGCGTCACGTTGTAGCCAGCTTGCGTGAGCGCTGCCGCCACTTCATCACCTGCGCCGGGAAGGTAGCCCACTCGCGGACCCCAAATCTTGAGATCGAAGCGGGTGAGCTTTGCGCTCGCTGTTTCGACATGCGTCAATTTGGGGATGTGCGCATAGGTGACTTGCTGCACGGAGAAAGCCGGGCTGGTGACGCCGCCAATCGTCGTGGCGAGCGCTAGCTTCGCTTCTGCCGCAGCCTTCGGCGGTTTCACTTTGAAGCTCAGCGTTTGCACGGCGCCCGCGTCTAGATTGAACGGCAGCGACGCGGGCTCGCAAGGAAAGTCTGAGACTGGCTGCAGTGAGCCACTGACCGCGCCTTTAGTCGCGCGCACGTTGATGTGGATCTCTTTGCTGGCGCCCGTCGGAAATACGACAAGCGGTTCGCGCATCTCGACGACCACGGGTGGCAAGACCTCGATCGGCTTGTGGCTCTCGCCGGCCACCGGATCGGTGAAGCTAAACACCACGTCACGCGATAATCTGAGCGTTTTGCCGCCCACGCTGAACACCGCTTCCATACGAATCGGCGCCGCGTCTTTTGGTAGTCCGATCGTCTCCTGTTGTTGCCAGCGGCCTTTGCCCGGCGCGAGCAAGAGCCAATAGGGTGTTGAGAGCGGTAGTGTGCTCGGCAGCGTCAGCGCCCACTCGACCTCGGTGAGCTGGGAAATGTCCTTGGTGATTTTCAGCTCGCGGGTTTCGCTGCCTGCCGTCAAACGCGCGGATTGTAGCTGCACATTGGCTTGCGAGATGGCGCTGATCTTTCCTTTGGCTTCGCCTCCAGGAATGACCACAGCGTCGTCTATCGTAGCGCTCAAGTAGAGTCCGGCGCAGGCGGCAATGAGCTCACGCGTGTCTTCTGCCTTGCGCGTTTTGAACGGGTTGTCTGGCATCGCTTCGATGGCACTGAGCACATCGAAGAGTGCCCCAAGACTAGCGCTCGGGTGCTCGTGCATGAAGGCGGCACGCGCTCTTTTCTGCGCCGTTTGTACGGGTTCGCCACCTTTCAAACGGGTCCAGGCTGTGTCCACACCATCGAACGGTGACTGGGTCATGGGCTCGCCGGCAAGCACTTTGAAATACTCCGGCGTCTTGCCGCGCTGCGGGGAGGCTCCAAACCCTTGAGACTTGTGCATGCTCCTACTCTTGGCTGCGATCTCGCCGTAGGCCGTGCCGAGCAGAGGCTCGAAGCCGGACACGTCGACTTGGACGAACCCGGCGACTTCTTCTGGTTTCGCTGGACCCCATACGCCTTTGTTCCACACAATGCGTTTGGCCTGCCACGGCTTGATCCCGGGTTCCGGAAACACCGCCGGATCCGCGGCCGCTTTGAAGGCTTCGAGCGCAAGGATGGCAGACGCCGTGTGATGGCCGTGGGTATCGCGCGCGTCCGGAGAAAAACGGGTGATGATCACATCGGGTTGTACACGGCGAATCACCCGCACGACATCACGCAGCGTTTCGTCCTTGCCCCATATGGCTAGCGTTTCTTCCGGAGACTTGGAGTAGCCAAAATCACGCACGCTCGCGAACCACTGCTCTGCGCCGTCGATGGATCGCGCGCCAAGCAGCTCATGCGTGCGAATGGCGCCAAGCATGGCACCTTGCTCGCTGCCAATGAGATTTTGCCCACCTTCGCCGCGCGTGAGAGAGAGGTATGCGGCGCGCACGCGCTTTTCATGCACTAACCAAGTGAGGAGTCGCGTGTTTTCGTCGTCTGGGTGTGCAGCAACGTACAAGACGGTGCCGACGGAACCCAAACGGTCGATCCCGTGGGCGATCTCCGAGCTAGAGGTGCTAAGCGCAAACAAGAGTAGTCCCGGCACTGACAGTGACAACATGATCGGCTACGGCGGGTAACACGTATGTCTTTGCGGCTCCACAGTGCGTATTTGAAGGCTCACATGCACGGCGTTCCGTTTTTGGAGCGAGGCGCTGGAGATCCAGAGGCACTAGTAGCTCGCGTGCGGGAGGCGTCCAAGCGAACGGTTGATCCCACCCTGCTCGCCACACTCATGGAGCAACATGAGCGTTTTGGCTCTGCCTCACCCGCGCCGCTGGGTGAAGCAGGCTGCGTAGCCGTGATCACCGGGCAGCAAGTAGGCCTCTTCTTAGGCCCACTTTACACACTCTACAAGGCGGCTTCGGCAGTTGCATGGGCGCACCACATCACCGAGAAGACTGGTGTTCGTGCGGTGCCACTGTTCTGGCTTCAAACAGAAGATCACGATTTTGCGGAGATTCGGAGCGCCACCTTGCCTCAACCAGGCAACATGGCACCGCTGGTAGTGACGCTAGCTGGTGAGGAAGGCCGCGCACCTGTGGCAGAGCGGGTGATCGAAGAAGAGATTTGCGAAGCACTCGTTGGTTTTGTCGACAACGCAGACGTGCTCTCCTTGGTTCGCAAGCATTACCGTAAAGGCGCGCGGCTCGCGGATGCGTTCGCGGGTCTACTCGCTGAGCTGTTTCCAACGCTCGTCATCTTCGATCCGCGTCAGCCTGCGACGGCGAAGCTCGCTCTCCCCATCATTCAACGCTCGTTCACCCATGCGGCGGCGATTGACCAAGCGCTCATTGAACGCAGCGCCGCGTTAGCAGCAGCGGGTTTTGACGAACAAATCACAGTGCGACACGGCAGCACGCTCGCGTTTTTTCACAAGAACGGGGAGCGGCAGCGCTTGCTGCGTCGCGGTGACCACTTCGAGTGGCCAGGCTCGAACGAGAGGTTGTCGCTCCCAACCCTGCTCGCGGCTGACCCCATGCACTTTTCTAGCTCCGCACTCCTGCGGCCCATCGTGCAAGACACCTTGTTGCCCACCGCGCTCTATATTGGTGGGCCCGCGGAAGTGGACTATTTCGGTCAGGCGAGTGCGCTCTATCCTTTGTTCGGCTTGCCTCTGCCTATGGTGACGATGCGCTCGCGCTTTCGCTTGCTCACGCCGCGCACGCAAGCGTGGCTGGACGAAGCGGGACTGACCCTTGCCGATATTGATGGTGATGAGACCGCGTTGATTGCCAAGGTCACCAAGCTTGCCCCGGCGAACGCGGCCTGGCGCGACGCATTCGAAGCGGAGCTCGCACAGTTGCTTGCGGCCGAGCCATCACTGAAACGTGTGATCGAAAAGACCCGCCGCAGCGTGAGCCGGGCGAACAATCGCTTACAGCGGAGCCACGAACGTTTGGTCCTCGAACGCGATCGGATTGCCAGCGAGCGTTTGCAGCGTTTGCACTGGTGGCTGCGGCCTGATGGTGCGCCGCAAGAGCGCGTGCATTGTTTTATTCCTTTTGCAGCCAAAGTTGGCGCACGCGCCCTCTCAGAAACAGTGCTCGCCCACGTGGACCCACTTACGCCTGATCTCCGGACCATCGCGCTGTGAAGATTGGAATCACCTGTTATCCGAGCGTTGGCGGCAGCGGTATCGTCGCCACCGAAATCGGCAACGAGCTCGCCGAACGCGGGCACTCGGTGCATTTCATTTGTTCCGATGAGCCTTGGCGCTTCGACCCGAGCAAAACCAAGTTTCACAAAGTGCGCTTGCTCGAATACCCGCTGTTTCAACACGACATCTACGTGCTCGCGCTGGCTTCGAAAATGGCCGAGGTCATTACGCAAGAAGCCTTGGATGTCCTGCACGTACACTATGCTGTGCCGCACGCGACGGCAGCGCTGCTCGCGAAACAAATCACAGGCGCGCGCACCAAGATCGTCACGACGCTGCACGGCACCGACATCACACTGATCGGGCGTGACCCATCGCTCTTGTCGATCACCAAGTATTCGATTGAACAGAGTGACGGCATCACGGCGGTCTCTGCCTTTTTGAGACAAGCCACATGCGACGCCATTGGCGTGACGAAACCCATCGAAGTGATCGGCAATTTTGTCGACAGCAAGCGTTTCAAACCGAGTTCCACGCACGCTCAAACGCTCGTGCATCACTCGAACTTTCGTGCGCTCAAACGTGTGGATGACGTGATTCGCGTGTTCGAACAGGTACAAACACCATGCACGCTGCTGCTCATTGGCGATGGTCCCGAGCGGCCCAAGATCGAAGCCATGGTCAAAGCGGCAGGGCTCGACACGCGTGTCCGTTTTCTTGGTGAAGTGCGACAAATTGAGAACGAGATCGCTACGGCCCGTGTGGCGTTGTTCCCGAGCGAAAGTGAAGCGTTTGGTTTGGCTGCGCTGGAAACCATGAGTGCGGGGGTGCCAGTAGTCGCAACCCGCGTGGGCGGTTTGCCGGAGGTTGTGCAGGATGGCGGCGTGCTCTGCGCACTCGGCGACATTGGAGCCATGGCTGCAGCGGTCACCAAGTTGCTCACCGACGACGTCTACTATGAGAGGCTGGCGGCGCGCGCGCGGGCTATTGCCGTCGAGCAGTTTCAACCTGCGAGGCAAATCGCGCACTACGAGGCGTTCTACGCTGCGGTGCTGGCTGACACGCCACGTGCGCCTGGTTTAGATTCACTTCGCCCCGCTTAGAGCTTCGCAACTTCGGCGATCAATTTTCCGCAGCACTCCGCGCACGCTTTGCAAACCGCGTGGTCGTGCTTCTTGCACTCGGCTTCGCAGTCTTTGGCGATTTCGGCGGCCACTTTGGCGAACGCCTTGAGGTGTTTCGATTGCCCCAGCGACAAGGACAACAATCCACGCGCTGCTGCAAGCATGTCACTGACGGTCTTGCCGCAACCGCCCATGGATGTGTCGCCTGCGGCATACATGGCCAAGCAGTGTTGCAGGCATGCCTCCCCGTTCTTGATGCATGCTGCGGCCGCGTCGCTCAGCGGATTGGCTGAGCCGTGCATGGAATGACCCGCGTGAGGATCTTTTGCAGGAGCGGCAGTTGCCGCGTGCGCGAGGGTGGGGATGAGGAAGGAGGCGCCTAGTGCGGCACCGCTGCTAATGAGAAGGTCTCGTCGATTCATGAGACCTATAGAAGCACGAGATTACTTCTTCTTCCACTCCGCGACGGCGGCCTTCACTTCGTCGGCAAAGAAGAAGCCTTGTGGGTTTTTCTCTCCGAGCTCCTGCGCCTTCTGCGCGAATGGCAATGCTTCTTTTTGTTTGCCTTTGGCCGCTAGCAGCTGGGCTTTGGTCCAAAGTGGAAACCAGTCTTCTTTGGCGGCGAGCGCTTTGTCCACGAACACCAAGCCTTGGTCGTAATCTTTCTTTTGTTCGAGCATGTAGCGCGCAGTCGTGAGGTAAGGGCTCCCGGCTTTGTCTTCCATCGTCTTGATTGCTGCAGCAACTTGCGCATCCGTGCCGAGCTTGATCGGCAAGCTGAGCCGCACTTTTTCCCACTCGAGCGTGATGGTTGCCGACTCATTCGTGAAGTTCACCACTGCGTAGGCGAGGCGTTCACGCAGCGGAATGGCTTCGGGTTTGGACTCCACGCGCACGACGTCTTGGTCTTTGCTGTAGTTTCCTTGGTTGGCATTGGCGTCTTTGTTGATCGCAAAGGTCCACGCGCCTGCTTTGGCGGGAATCACGAATACGGAATAGGTGCCCGCTGGAACAGCAGTCGTTCCAATCGTCACTTCTTTGCTGAAGGTGACTTTAGTCGCGGCATTTGCGCCTGCGCGCCACACCTCGCCAAACTTCACGAGCGCACCAAAAATCGGGCGACCGCGCACGGCGGGGCTGGAGTAGTCGATGGTGATTTCGGTCAGGCCCGCTTGCTGCCAAACCTTGGCATTTGGGCTTGGACGGGGCAACTCGAAGGCCTGAGCGAGTGCCGTGGTGCAGAACAAAGAGGTCAAGAGAACGAGTGAGAGCTTCATAGGGCGCGGAGACTGCCGCTGATTGCGCCGTCGATCAAGCTGCCCAAGATGCTGCTTTACAAGGAAGGCGCGCTTTGGGCATTGTGCGACGCCGCATGCCAGCTGCTTCGCTCAACCAAAAGTCCAAGAGGCCCGCTGCCCCGGGGCCACTCATGCCGTCGGATCCGGGTGCGCCTCTGCGCTCGGACATGTGCGGCTATCTCTCTGGTCGCGGCTGGATGGTTTGGCGTCTGACACCGAGCATCGGTGGAATGGTGCTCTGGGGCCATCAAAGCGAAGAACAGGCGTCGGAAATCGTGCGCGTGTGCTCCGAGGGCCTCGGCGCGCTTTCCTCTTTGGATCCTGCTGTGCCGTTCACCGCACTACTCGACTTGCGTCACGCAGGTAGCATCGATCTGTCTGCGTTCGCTGTGTTTCACGCTTGGCTCATCGATGTGAACAAGCAGCACTCGGGGCTGCGAGTCGTACTTTTGTGCGAGCCTTCGCCTGAATCCGCGACTTTGCTTGGCCTCGTGCAAATGTCCGCGCCGCGTATTGTGCTTGCGGCTGGTGTGGAAGCGCTCGGACCCATTCTCGAGGATGCGGGCGCACCCAAAGCACTGATGGCACGCATCGATTGTACGATAGAAAAGCTGATGGAGCCTTCGCCCATTGCCTCGCTGCGAGACACGTTGTCTCGCGGACAGGCCATGTTGTCGCTGACGACCGCTGCGCGCAAGCTCGGCATGAGTGTGCGCAGCCTGCAGCGTGCGCTCGAACGTGAGGGCACCACCTTCGAGCGCGAGCGAGCGCAAGTGCGCAAGGGCATCTTCGAAGCGCTCGTGTCTGATCAATCCGTGAAAATCGATGCGGTTGCTGCCTCGCTCGGGTTCGGTTCAGTGCGCGCGTTCAGCACTGCGTTTCGCCGCGCGGTAGGGGTGTCTCCGCGGGCGTTTCGCCATAGAACTGGTTGAACCAGCGGCGAAAGCTCAGAATCGCGCCGTCGTTTGCGACGAGGTGCGGCTTCTTGCGATGAATTTTCTTTTCCCAAATACGCACGTCGTCACGCCACTGCGAGATCCAGTGTCCGACCACCCACCAGCTCGCGAGGCGTGGTAGCTCGGGTGAGGCGTACCAGCGAAAGCGTACGCGTTGAGCGAGCGGCGCGATGGGCGTGTGCGTTTGGTAGAGCAACAACTTGCCCACGCCTTTTTTCTCGAAGTGAAACCGCGCCACACTACCCGGGCCAAGGAACTCAACGCTGGCGTTTGCGCCAAGCGCGGGCAAGGTTTTGCCGCCGATCGTAAGTGTGGCGTAAGTGTCGAGCCACGCCACGTGCGGCCGAGCGGGATCCAGTCGCCATGTAGGCGCCACCGAGACTCCCATGCCTGGCACGTTGATTCCCGACCACGGCAAGTGCATTTGCGTGTGCACCGGGCCAAAGTGATTCACGTCTGGCCCATTCTCCACGAACTCCATGATGTGCATGCCAACGATGCCGCCATCGTAGCTCCCGCGCGCGACGAGTGCGCCACTCGCGATTTCCGGCGCGCTCTCGATGGTGTAGGCGGGCGCCCGGTTGTCACCGTGCTGCGCGAGCCATGCGAAGATTTGCCCGTCTTGCTCCACTGCAGGAAAGGTGCGTGCGGAGAGATTTTTCGGAATCCGATCCGTATACGGAATTGCGCGCACGCGGCCCGACGGTTCGAATTTCCACGCGTGGAAAGGGCAGGTGACGCAGTTGTCTTTTAAGGGTCCGGCGGGAAGCTCGGCGCCAAGGTGAGGGCAGTGCCCGTCGAGCACAGAAATGTTCCCACCGGCGTCTCGTATGACGAGAAAGCGTTTTCCAAGTGCATCGACTGCGGTGCTGCTCCCGCTCGCGACCTCTGCAGCATCGAGCAGACGATACCAAGCATTTGGATACGGATGCGGATACGTTTCAGCGCGTGCAGCGTCAGTGAGCATGGCGATGACAGAGCGCCCTCTCTGGTCGAACGGCAAGCCGTCTGCACTGATAAGCCGTGGCCTGCTGACCTTCTGGCGCGTTCCGATCACTCTTGATGCGAATTGGAAACGGGCGCGATGGAAACGCTTTGACGTCGACTCATGCCGGTCGCTTCGCTTCGCTGCGTAGCGCGGCGTAGCGGGCGCGGAGCGCTTTGTCTTTGGCGATTTTGTCTAGCGGCGGAATGGTGCTCGCTGGCACTTCAAATTGCACGCTGCATTCGGTGATGATCGACCACAGTCCGCCAAGCGCTCTGAGAGCTGCATCCTCTTCGCCTTCAGCGACCCGTGTTTCGTCGCGCAAGGCCAGCGCACGCTCAATGCGCGCGAGCAAACGCGGTTCTGTGGCACTGAGGCGCTGACGCACTTGCGTGACAATGTCTGCATCGCGCATCCGGCGCAACGCTGGAACGTCCTGCTCGTCCAGCGGAAACAAGGCATCTTTCTCGCGCAAATGGAGAAGGTTCGCTGCGAGGAGGTGTCCAACCGAACAATAAGGGCAGCCATTGAATAGCGCGCTCATGC